>NZ_JBHTMX010000005.1:0-63260 GCF_042679725.1 Methylopila musalis | reverse complement strand
CGCCGCGCTCTGGGCCGCGCGTCGCCTGCCGGACGCCGAGCCGCTGCCGCTGTTCGCGGCCGCGCAGGCGAGCGACGTGGGCGAGGAGCCGGACGCCCGCCTGCCGACCCTGACGCTCGGCGCCCAGGTGGAGGCGGACTATCTGTCGACGCGGCTGTCGCTGAAGGGGCATCCCATGGGGGTGCTGCGCCCGATCTTCGCCAAGGAGGGCGTCGCGGCCTGCGCCGAGGCCGCCGCCGGGCCGGACGGCGGCTTCCGGCGCGCGGCGGGCGTGGTTCTGGTGCGCCAGCGGCCGGGCAAGGGCAACGCGGTCTTCATCACGCTCGAGGACGAGACCGGCGTGCTCAACGTCATGATGTGGGCGCGGGTGTTCGAACGCTTCCGCCGGGAGGTGATGGCCGCCCGCCTGCTGCTGGTGGAGGGGCGGCTTCAGAAAAGCCCGGAAAACGTCGTCCATCTCATGGTCGACCGTGCGTTCGACCGCACGGCCGACCTGCGCCGGCTGTCCGACGACGCCGGCCCGCCGGACGGGCGCGCCCCCATCGCCGCGCCCCCGCCGCCGCGCGGCGTGTCCGGACACCCCCGCAACGTCCGCATCCTGCCGCCGTCCCGGGATTTCCACTGACCCGCCGCGCCGCCGTCCGGCCCCGGCTTCAGCTTCCGGCCCGCTCACGGTTTGACAGCCGGCAAAGAACGGAAGCCTGAAAACGCTCGTGCGGGGAGGCGGGAGATATGACGTCCGGCTGTACCCGCCATGAGGCGCGATCTGATGCGCGCGCTCGGCTTGGCCGCCGCGCTTCGGGAAGCGGAGGCGATCACCCGGGCGTCTCCACATCGTGACGCGTCGCCGGACATTCTGTTATGAGCCGCATCTGAGCCGAGGGCGGATCGCCACGAAATGACGACTGACGCCGAAACATCATCGGTCGACCCACGCGAGAACATGTCGCCGGCGGACGCTCATGGAGCTGCGGATCGCGTCCGCACCATGACGCTCGCACGCATCGTGACGCTCTACGCTCCTGACGCGATGTTCTTCGGCTTTCTGCTGACCGTCGTGCCGTTCCAGTTGCGCCTCGAAGGCGGCGGAGCGGCGTTGTCGGCCGCCGTGAGCTGGATCGCGCTTCCGCTGGGCTTCGCGTTCCTCTGGGCGCCCTTCGTCGACGGGCGGTCGCTGTTCGGCCTGGGGCGGCGGTCCGGCTGGGCGAGCGTCTGCCAGGTCTCCGCGGGCCTGGCCTTCGCAGGGACCGCGCTCGCGTTTCAGCTCATGCCGGAGCGCGCCGGGCCCATGGCGGCGCTTCTCCCGAGCCTCATCGCCGCGTTCCTGTTCGCGACCCGCAACATCGCGCTCAACGCGTGGATTCGCGAAAGCGTGCCGATGAGCGACGTGGCGATCGCGGTCGGCGTTCGATGCGGCGGCGCCGCGGTCGGAAACTGGCTGGGCGCGGGCGCGCTCTCCGGACGCTTCGAGATGATCGGATGGTCCGGCGCCTTCTGGGCGCTCGCGGGCGCGACGCTCATGTCCGCGGTCGCGCTCTGGCGGTTGCCGGGGCAGTCGCGTCAGCCTGCGACTGAAGACGCCGTCGGGCTCGCCGCGACGATCTCCGGAATGCGCGACAGGCCGGGGGTCGTCCGGCGAGCGCTCTCCGTCGCGACGCTGTCGGCCGTCATGGCGCCGCCCGCAGCCCTTGGCGTGGTCGTGTTCGCCGACAAGGGGTTCACCTCCGAGCAGCTCAGCTACGCGACCGGCTATGCGGGAGCTGCGGCCGCCGCGCTTGGAGCCTTCGCGGGCGGAAAGCTCGCCAGAATGTTCGGGCTCGGTCCGATGCTGGTCGCGGCCGCCTTCGCTCAAGGGGCGCTCTGCCTTGCCTGGGCGGCCTTCGCGGCGTCGTCCGCCGAGGGGCTCTATCCCGTCGGCCTGTCGCTGACGGCGGCGCAGTACGGGCTGTTCGCCATGATGGCGTCTCTCTGGCTCACCGCGGTGATCCAGATCGCCTCGCGCGAACGCGCCGCGACGGAGCTCGCGCTGCTGAACGCCCTGCTGCTGCTCGCCGGAACCTTCGCGCCGACGCTCGCCGGGACGTTCGCGGATCTCGCGGGAAGCGTGCCGCTCACCCTCGTGGCGCTGGCCGCGCTCGCGAGCGCCACGGCCTTGCTGGCCCCGACGGTCGCAGGTCGCTCGTAACCTGCCTCAATGTTGTAATCTCGCCACAAATCGCGACAGAACATCCGAATTTTGAATTCATCTAATGTAGGGCCGACCTGAGCCTGCGGCGTGGAACCGATGTCGCTCTTGAGAGAGAGCCCGATCCTCCGTGCAGCTTAGAATTCCTATAAGATATTGATTTGGTTGATCTGTTTTCGATTTTTGTTTTTCTGGACCGGTTGCGGGCGGGACTGAATCCCGCTCGATGCCAAAAGGTTCGGGACTATGGACGCGGCGGCGATCGACGCGCTGCATCGAAGCGAGGACGCCAGGCTCCAGCGCTTCCTGCTCAAACGGCTGGGCGACGCTTCGGACGCCGCCGACGCCGCGCAGGAGACCTATCTGCGTCTGGTCCGGGCGCTTGGCCGAACCGAGATCGAGCATCCGCGCATCTTCCTGTTCTTCGTGGCGCGCAATGTCGCGATCAACCTCGGCAGGCGCCGGCGTTTCGAGAAGGATCTGTTCCGCTCGCTGTCGGACGACGCGCTGGGAGAACTCTCCGACGGTCAGGCCCGCACCGAAGCGCAGGTGATCGCGCGCCAGCAGCTCAAGCTCGTCGCGGCCGCCATCGACGAACTGCCGCCACGCTGCCGCGAGGCTTTCCTGCTGAGTTCATTCGACGGACTGTCGAACGGGGAGATCGCAGCCCGAATGGGCGTCAGCCGCAACATGGTCGAGAAGCATCTGATGAAGGCGCTGCTTCACACCCGCCGCCGCTGCAGCGACTTTTTCTGAAGTCCGGACGTCAGGACCTGATCGCGTCACCTGTCTTCTTCAGGAGGACGGGACGTCCCACCAGCTGACGCTCGCCGCGCTTCGAGACGGATCATGACCCAAGGCACGCCTCCGGATCCTCCTGAGGACGAGGACGATCCGGTCTACGAACAGGCCGCGCTTTGGGTCGCGCGGCTCTCTTCGGCGGATGCGAGCCCTGAGGACCGTCAGGCGTTCGAGGCGTGGCGCGCGGCCGATCCCGCGCATGCCGACGCTTACGCCGAGATGGACGAATGGCGGCGCACGATGGGGCGCGCGCCCGATCCGCGCCGACGCGGGAGCCGACTTCCCAAAGGGCTCGCGGTCATCGCCGTCATCGGGCTCGCTGGACTGCTCGCCGATCGGCACGGGCTGATCGACCGCCTTCAGGCCGACGCCTGGACCGGCGTCGGCGGCTTCGAGACCGTGACGCTCGACGACGGCAGCCGGGCCGACCTCAACACCGACACCGCTCTCGCCGTGCGGTTCACGCCGCAGGAGCGCGGCGTCGAACTCCTGCGCGGCGAGGCGGTGTTCGACGTGACGCCCGACCCGCGACGCCCGTTCGTGGTCCGCGCGCATGGCGTCAGCGCGCGCGCCGTCGGCACCCGTTTCTTCGTGCGCGCCGACGGTGACGCTCCGGTCGGCGTCGCCGAGGGCCGCGTCGAGGTGTCGACGTCGGACGGCGCGGTGGAGATCGGGGCCGGCGAGGTCGCGTCCGCGATCGGGGGCCGTGCGCCTCGGATCGAGAAGGCCGACGTCGCCGAGGCGATGGCGTGGCTGGACGGCAGGCTGGTCGTGTCCGGACAGCCGCTGTCCCGCGTCGTCGCGGAGCTCGATCGCTACCGTTCCGGGCGGATCGTGGTGCTGGACGGCGCTCTCGCGAACCAGCGTTTCAGCGGAACGCTCGACATCCGCGACACCGACGACGCGCTCGACGTGCTGGCCGCGAGCATGCGGCTCAGCGTCACCCGCGTGACCCCGTTCCTGGTGCTGATCCGGCCGGGCTCCTGAGGGCGAATTTCTTTCGGGCGCGACGTCAGGAGCGCGGGCCTTCGTCTGTCTATCCGATCAGGGACCAGACGGCTGACGGCGCGATGGCCCATTCCGGAATGAGCGGGAGCTTCAAAATGGCGCGCGAAATGCGTGACGCATGGCGGCTTGGCGCAGCGGCGGGTCTGTCGCTGCTGGCGACGGGGCACGCGTTTGCGGCGGAAAATCAGGCCGCCGCCGACACGCTTCCCCGCGCGGTCGCCCGCAACGCGCCCGAGGGCGTCCCGACCGCTCCCATGCGTGTCTTCGTTGCGGCCGGACCGCTCGAGGCGGCGCTCAACGCCCTGTCGAAGCAGACGGGCCTGAAGCTCGCCTATCCGACCGATATGGCCGAGGCCCGGAACACGCGGGGCGTCGACGGCGACTTCCGGCCGACCGAAGCGCTCAGCCGGGTTCTGGCGGGTACGGGGCTCACCTATCTGCCGGCGGGCGACGCCACGATTACGCTGGTCGATCCGCGTTTCGTTCGTCTCGACACCACGTCCGAGAGCGCGACGACGCTGGACGAGATCAATGTCGAGGGACGCGGCGCCGAGGCCGGCGCTCCGCCCCCGACCGGCGTGGTCGGCCGCCCGCCGGCGCCTTACGCCGGCGGGCAGGTCGGCTCCGGCGCGCGGCTCGGCATGCTGGGCAACCGCTCGGTGTTCGACACGCCGTTCAACATCGCGGGCTACACCGACAAGCTGATCCGCGACCAGCAGGCGCAGGGGCTGATCGACGTCATCGAGAACGACCCCTCGGTGCGCGCCGCCTCGTCGCTCAGCGACGCGCCGGGCTCGACGCTCTATGTCCGCGGCTTCGAACTCTATCCGCTCGACGTCGGCTTCGACGGCCTTTTCGGCGTCACCGACATCCGCCGGCCGCCGCTCTACAACATCGAACGCGTCGAGGTGCTGAAAGGCCCGAGCACGCTGGTCAACGGCGGCGCCCCGAACGGCGGCGTCGGCGGCGCCATCAACCTGATCCCGAAGCGCGCAGCCGACGAGCCGCTGACCCGGATCACGCCGTTCTTCCATTCGAAGGGCACGTTCGGAACCGCCGTCGACGTCGGCCGCCGGTTCGGCGCGAACGGCGAATGGGGCGTGCGCCTGAACGGCGTCCTGCAGCGCGGCGAGACCTCGGTCGACAAGGAGAAGCTCGATCTCGGCTTCGGCTCGATCGGCCTCGACTATCGCGGCGACCGCGCCCGCTGGTCGTTCGACCTCGCCTATCAGGACACCGATTACGACCGGAATCGGACCTTCATCGAGTGGTTCCCGACCAACCCGACCGACAAGATCCCGGACGCGCCGAAACTGTCCAGGAACCTCGGTCACCCCGACGAATTCCAGCGCATGAAGACGCTGATGGGCGCGACCCGCTTCGAGTACGATCTGACGGAGAACACGACGGTCTTCGCCGGCTTCGGCGTGGCCGACACGTCCGAAAACGCCTTCGCAAGCTACAAGACGATCACCTCGGAGACCGGTGAGTTCAGCAATCTGTTCGTGCGGCGCGTCACCGACTACCGGACCTACGCGGCCGATGTCGGCGTGCGGACGCGGTTCGACACGGGCCCGGTCAAACACGAAGCCAGCATTTCGGCGGCGGGCTTCTGGACCAAGACCGAGTTCCCGAAGGCGCTGCAGTTCCTTCCCGGAGGCTCCGGCAGCCTCGACAATCCCGGCGGCGTGACGGTTCCGGACTACACGGACGATCCGAACGGAGCCCGCTTCAACTCGCAGGAGTACCGCAGCGTCGGCATCGCCGACACGATGTCGATCCTCGACGATCGCGTCTCGTTGACGCTCGGCGGTCGTTTCCAGGAACTCGCAGCGAAGAACTACAATTTCCGGCCGGGCGGCGCGAATTACGGCGAGCTCGCCTCGAAATACCGGGAGTCCGAGTTCACGCCCGCCGTCGCCCTGGTGGTGAAGCCGCTGGAACGCCTCTCCGTCTACGGCAACTATGTCGAGGCGCTGATTTCGCCGGCGGCCCCCGCCGGCGCGCTTCCCGGTCCTTCGCTTCCGCCGCTCGTGGCGAAGCAAAAAGAAATCGGCGTAAAGTACGATTTCGGCAGCTTCGGCGCCTCCCTCGCTCTGTTCGACATCAAGCGGCCAAACGCCGGCTTCGTCGCAGGAGCCTTCGCGGCGGACGGCTTCAAGCGGAACCGGGGCGTCGAGGTCAACCTGTTCGGCGAGCCCATGCCCGGCCTCAGGCTGACGGGCGGCGTCTCGTTCATCCGCGGCAAGCTGCAGGACACCGCGACGGGCGTCGCCGACGGCAATGTCGCGCCGGCGGTCCCGAGCTTCGCGCTCAACCTCTATGGCGAATACGATCTGCCGCCGTCGCTGCTCGACGGGCTGACGGTGACGGGCCGCGTGATCCATACGTCGAAGCAGTATTACGACAACAACAACGACTACAGCATTCCGGCCTGGACGCGCTTCGACGCAGGTCTGCGCTACAGTTTCGAGGGCTCCTGGGGCAAGCCCGTCACGCTGCGCGCCAATGTCGTGAACGTCTTCGGCAAGGACTACTGGTCCTCGACCGGGGTTGGACTGCTGTCGCTCGGGAGCCCGCGGACGCTGCTGCTGTCGGCCCAGTTCGATTTCTAAGACGCCGGCGTCATCAGCCGATACCTCGACGACGATCAGGCCGCGCAGTCCTCTAATCGGCCCCGGCCTGAGCCCGTCATTGAGGTTGTCGCGACAGCGCTCGATCACGGCTTCCGATGTTCGGGACAGCCTTGGGGCCGCCGAGATAGTGGGCGTGGAGGCGGCTGCGGCCTTTCAACCAGCATGAGGTCAGAGCTTCGCCACAGCAGGCGGAGATCACGAAGCCGCGCGGCGGGAAACCCTCGCGCGGATCCCTGCGGGCAGGAACCTTCGCGCCGCCTGTCCGGCGATCCTGCTCGGCCTGCCAAGGTCTCCAGCGAGACACGCGGCTCGCGTCTCGACGCGCGACGCCGTCACTTTACTCACGGCTGAGCGCCGCTACGGGGTCGAGACGGGCGGCGTTGCGGGCGGGGACGAAGCCGAAGACGATGCCGATCACGCTCGAACTCACGCAGGCGGCGACGATCGAGGTCCAGGAGTAGACGAAGGCGTAGCTCGACCCGAGCGCCGTGGCCCCGACGCCGAAGGCGAGCGCCAGCCCGACGCCGGCGAGGCCGCCCAAGAGGCAGACCAGCACGGCCTCGATCAGGAACTGCCGCATGATGTCGGAGCGGCGCGCCCCGACCGCGATGCGGACGCCGATCTCGCTGGTGCGCTCGGAGACCGAGACCAGCATGATGTTCATCACCCCGATGCCGCCGACGATCAGCGAGATCACCGCGATCGCCGCGATCAGCAGCGCCAGCGTGTTGGTGGCGCTGGTGATGGTCTGGCGGATGTCGTCGGTGTTGAGGACGAAGAAGTCCTGCGCGCCGTGGCGTTGCTCCAGCAGCGCGGTGACGGCCTGTTCGGCGATGGCCGGGGTGGCGTCCTCCGCCACGCGCACGGTGATGCTGCGCAGCGAGCTCGAGCCCAGGAACCGCGCCTGCACCGTGGTGTAGGGCAGGTAGAGCGACAGGTTGGAGCTTGAGCCGAAGCCGCCCTGCTGCGGCTGCGTCACGCCGATGACGCGCGCCGGCGTCGTGCCGATCAGGATGATCTGCCCGACCGGGCTGCCGGAGAAGCCCTTGAACAGCGTCTTGCGGGTGTTCTCGTCGATGACGACGTCCAGATCGCGCCGCCGGACGCTCCAGGCGTCGAACAGCCGCCCTTCCGCGAGCTTCACCCCGCGCACCGTGAAATACTGGTCGCCGACCCCGTTCACGAGCGCGCTCGCCTCCACGTCGCCGAAGCGGGTGGGCTTGCTGGTGGAGACCGTCGGCGTCACGCCCGCGACGTAGGGCTGGCGCGCGAGCGCGTCCGCGTCCGCGACCACCAGGGTCTGGATGCGCGAGGAGCGCACGTCGCCGAAGCTGCGGCCGGGGAAGATCTCGAGCGTGTTGGTGCCGAGGCTGGAGATGTCGGACAGCACGCGTTGGGTGGAGCCCTGCCCGAGCGCGACCACGGAGACCACCGAGGCCACGCCGATGATGATCCCGAGCATGGTGAGCAGCGCCCGCATGCGGTGGGCGTTCATGGAGCGCAGCGCCATGGCGAAGGACTCGCGCAAGCGGTCGGCGAGCGAGCCGAAGCGGCTGGCGCGCCGGGGCTCGTCGCGCGGCGCGCCCGGCGCGCGGGCCGGGGTCGCGCTCCGTCCGCTGTCCGAGATCACGACGCCGTCGCGGAACTCGATGATGCGCCGGGCGCGCTCCGCCACCGCCCGGTCGTGGGTGACGATCACGACCGTGCGGCCTTGCGCGTTCAGGTCCTCCAGAATCTGCAGCACCTGCGCGCCGCTGACGCTGTCGAGCGCGCTGGTGGGCTCGTCCGCCAGGATGATCTCGCCGCCGTTCATCAGCGCGCGCGCGATCGAGGCGCGCTGCTGCTGGCCGCCGGACAGCTCGCGCGGGCGGTGGTCCGCGCGCTCGGCGAGGCCGAGCCCGGCGAGCAGGTCATGGGCGCGCGCCTGCCGCTCCTCCCGGCCCGCGCCGGCGTAGATCGCAGGGATCTCCACGTTCTCCGACGCCGTCAGATCGGGCAGCAGGTGGTAGCGCTGGAAGATGAAGCCGAAGCGTTCGCGCCGGAGCTCCGCGGCCTCGTCGGGCGCGAGCCGCGCGGTCTCGCGGCCGTCGACGCGGTAGCTGCCCGCCGTCGGCCGGTCGAGCAGGCCGAGAATGTTCATGAGCGTCGATTTGCCCGAGCCGGACGCGCCCATGATGGCGACCATCTCGCCGGCCTCGATCGTGAGGCTGACGTCGCGCAGGACGGTCAGCACGCCGTCGCCCGACGGATAGTCCTTGCGCAGGTCGCGGATCTGGATCAGGGGCTCGGCCATCGCCACCGCCTCACATCATCGGGGGCGGGCCGGGCCGGCGCCCGGACGTGGACGTGGCGGAGGCCTCTCCGGTGACGACCCGCTCGCCTTCGGTAAGGCCTTCCAGCACCTCGGCGTTGGCCTCGTCGCGCGCGCCGACGCGCACCCGGCGCCGCTCCAGCGCGCCCGACGCCGTCTGGACGCGCACGGCGTAGACGTCCCCGGCGCTGCGGTCCGTCAGCGCGGCCGTGGGCGCCGCCAGCACGCCTCTCGCCTCCCGGATGACGATGCGCACCTGCGCCGTCATGTAGGTCAGAAGGCGTCCCTCGGGGTTCGGCACGTCGAACACGCCGTTGTAGTAGATCGCCTCGGAGGAGGACGACGCCGACGAGGACGACGACACGGACGACGACGACGAGAAGCTGGAATCGGAGGTGATGGACTCCGGCGCCGGCTCGATGAAGGCGAGCCTGGCCTCGTAGCGGCGGTCGGGGTCTCCGAGCACGGTGAAGTAGACGCTCTGCCCCGCGCGGACCCGGGTGACGTCCACCTCCGAAATCTCGGCGCGCACGCGCATCACGTCGGTGCGGCCGAGAATGACGATGGTCGGCGCGGACTGCGCGGCGTTGACCGTCTGGCCCTGCTGGGTGACGACGGCCAGCACCACGCCGTCGATCGGCGCGGTCACGCGGGCGTATCCGAGATTGACCTCCGCGGTGGCGACGGCCACCTCCGCCTCGGCGATCTGGGCGTCCAGCGCCTCGATCTGCGCCCGGGTGGTCCGCACCGTGGAGAGGGCGGATTCGTACTCGTCGCGGGAGCTGGCGCGCAGGGCGAGCGTGTTCTCCTGCCGCTTCAGCGCGGATTCGGCGTAGGCGAGAGTTGCTTCGCGCTCGGTCTTCTGCGCCTTGACGTTTGCGACGGAGGCCTGGGCGGTCTTGAGCGCGTTCTGCTGCGTGAGCGAGTCGATCTCGGCGATCAGGTCTCCGCGCTTCATGGCCTGCCCGACGGTCGCGTGCAGCGTCACGAGCCGTCCCGAGGCCTGCGCGCCCACCGCCACTAGCTCGACCGGCTTGACCACGCCGGAGGCGAGCACCGTCTCGTCGATGTCCGCGCGCGAAACCGGCGAGGTCATGACGGTCGCGACCGGCGCGTCCGAGGCGCGCGTCCAGAACAACCATCCGCCGCCGGCCAGCGCCAGCGCCAGAACCACGACGGCCCAGCGCCGCCCACTTTTGCGCGCCTTAGCCACGGCTGCGCCCTCCCAGAAGCCAGACGGCGAGCGCGGCGAGGCCGCACACGAAAATCGCGACGGTCATCGGATAGACCGTGCCGTTGTGGAACGCCCCGACGACGGCGCTGACGAGGCCGGCGAGGGCGAATTGCGTGACGCCGATCAGAGCCGAGGCGGCTCCGCGGTGGTCGCCCGCCTGTCCGAGCGCGATCGCCATCGTGTTCGCGCCGACGATGGGCGTGGCGGCGATCGTCAGCCAGAGCATCGCGACCAGCGCCGGCAGCGGAGCGATGGCGCCGAAGGCCGCAAGAGCGGCGCCGCCGAGCGCGCCGAGCGCAAGGGCCGCCGTGACGATGCGGGCCGGCGACGCGACCCTGAGCAGCGCGCCGTTCACCGCGGCGGCCGCCACCATTCCGCAGGCGTTGAGCGCGAACAGCCAGCCATAGCTGCGTTCGCTGACGCCGTGGATCTCCATATAGGCCTCGGACGAGCCGGTGATGAAGGCGAACATGCAGGCGAAGCTCAGGCCGCCCGCAAGCGTCGGCGCGGCGAAGGCGCGTCGCCGCAGCAGGGATCCGAAGGTCCGCAGCGTGTCGGCGAACCGCAGGCGCCGGCGCTCCGCCGGCGGCAGGGTCTCCGGAACGAGCCGCCATGCGAGCGCGAGGCAGAGCAGGCCGAACGCGGTGAGAAAGACGAACACCGCGCGCCATCCGCCGGCGGCCGCCACATAGCCCCCGAGGATCGGCGCGAGGATGGGCCCAAGGCCCTGCACCAGCATGAGAAAAGACAGCGCGCGGGCGGCGTCGCGCTCGACGAACAGGTCGCCGATGATCGCCCGGCCGATCACCATGCCGGCGCAGCCTCCGAGCGCCTGCAGGAACCGCAGCGCGATGAAGCTCGGCATGTTCGGCGCGAACAGGGCGAGCGCGCTCGCGGCGGCGAACGTCGCCACGCCCGCGCAGAGCGGACCCTTGCGTCCGAAGCTGTCGATCAGCGGGCCGTAGGCGATCTGCCCGACGGCGAGGCCGAAGAAGAAGATCGACAGGCTGAGCTGGGCGTCGCCGAGCGTGGCCCCGAAGCTCGCGGCGATGTCCGGGAAGCTTGCGAGATACATGTCGGTCGCGAACGGCGCGAAAGCGGCGAGCGCCGCCAGCGCCGCGATCAGGCGGACGAACCGCGCCGGCGGCCGGGCCGCCGAAAGGTCGGATGTCATGTCAGGCCTTCAGGTCGTCGTCGCGCGCTTATCGCCGGGAGGCGGCGAGCCGCGGCCCGCCGGCTCCGTCGACCACGTCGGGGCGCGACGGGTCGACCGGCCGGCCCCAGCCGCCGCCGAGCGCCTTCTGCAGCGCCACGTAGTCGGTGGCGGAGTTGACGCGGCTCTGCAGCAGCGAGTCCTCGGCGGTGTAGAGCGAGCGCTCGGCGTCCAGCACGTCGAGGAAATCGGACGTGCCCGCGCGGTAGAGCTCCCGCGAGAGCCGGGTCGCCTCCCGGTAGGCCGCGGCGGAGGTCGCGAGGCGGCCGGCGCGCTCCCGCTCCTTGCGGAGCGAGACGATGGCGTTCTCGACGTCCTCGAGCGCGGTCAGCACGGACGCCCGGAAGGCGACGAAATACTGATCGCGCTGGGCCTTCGCCACGTCCACCGCCGCCCGCAGCGCGCCGCCCTCGAACAGCGGCACGTTGACCGACGGCCCCCACGACCAGCCGATCGTGGACCTCTTCGCCAGATCGCCGATCCGGGCGCTGGTGGTGGAGATGGAGCCCGTGAGGCTGACGCTCGGATAGAGCGCGGCCTCCGCCTGTCCGATCTTGGCGGTGTACTGGGCGAGCCGGCGCTCGGCGAGGCGCACGTCGGGACGCGTCAGCAGCACGTCGGCGGGCACGCCCGCCGCCGGCAGGCCGCGCGGACTGGGGATCGGCCGGACGGCGGCGAGCCGCGGCGCGAGCGCGGTCGGCGGGCGGCCGGTCAGCACGCTGAGGCGATGGACGGCCTCGGCGAAGGAGGCTTCCAGCGACGGGATCTCCGCCGAGGTCGCCGCGGCGAGGCCGTTGGCGTTGGAGACGTCCACGGCGGAGGAGGAGCCGGCTTCGAACTTCTGGCGGGTGAGCTGGGCGGTCTCCCGCTGGGAGGCCGCGGTGCGCCGGGCGAGCGCCGCGCGCGCCTGATAGCCGCGCGCCTCCACGTAGTTCTGCGCCACGTCGCCGATCAGGGTCAGCAACGTGGAGCGCAGCTCCTCCTCGGCCGCCTGTTCGCCGTAGACGGCCGCCTCTACCTCGCGGCGGGTTCCTCCGAACAGGTCCGGCTCCCAGCTGGCGTCGAAGCCGGCCTGGAGGGTGGTGGTGAGCGAGGATCCGCCGCCGGCGCTCTGGCTCGATGGCGTCTTCGTGCGGGAGCCGGCGGCGCCGCCGTCCAGCGTTGGGAACAGGCCGCCCTGCGCCTGCCGCCTGGAGGCGCGGGCCTCGCGGATCGCGGCCTTGGCGGACGCCACGTCCAGATTGCCGGCGACCGCCTCCTCGATCAGCGTGTTCAGAAGGGGGTCGTTCAGATTGCGCCACCATTCGGCGAGCTGCGGGCGGGCCGGGCGCTGGGTCGCGGGCTCGGCCCCGTAGCGCGCCGGAAGCGCGAGCGACGGCGGCCGGTAGTCGGGGCCGACGGCGCAGCCGGCGAGCGTGAGGGCGAGAGCCGCCGCGACCGTCGACCGGCCCGCGCGCATCGTTGAGACAGTCATCGGTCAGCCCCCGAGGCCTGGACAGTGGCGGCCGCCTTCGCGCCGGGGAACACCCGCCGCACGGCCACGTAGAGAAGCGGCGCGAAGAACACGCCGAGGACGGTCGAAGCGATCATGCCGCCCATGACGCCGACGCCGATCGCGTTCTGCGCCCCGGCGCCCGCGCCGCTCGCGATCGCAAGCGGCGTCACGCCCAGAATGAAGGCGAAGGACGTCATGAGGATGGGGCGCAGCCGCTGGCGCGCGGCCTCGAGCGTCGCCTCGCCGAGGCTCAGGCCCGCGGCCTGACGCTCGATGGCGAACTCGACGATCAGGATGGCGTTCTTGGCCGCAAGCCCGATCGTGGTGAGCAGGCCGACCTTGAAATAGACGTCGTTGGACTGGCCGAACAGCGTCGCCGCGGCGAGCGCGCCGAGCACGCCGACCGGCACCGTCAGCATCACGGCGAAGGGCACGGACCAGCTCTCGTAGAGCGCGGCGAGGCACAGGAACACGACCAGCAGCGAGATGGCGTAGAGCGCCGCCGCCTGATTGCCGGAGATCTTCTCCTGATGCGACAGGCCGGACCATTCGTGCGCGTAGCCGGCGGGCAGGTCCGCCATGATGCGGTCGATCTCGTCCATGGCGTCGCCGGAGCTCACGCCGGACGCCGCGGAGCCCTGGATCTCGACCGCCGAGGAGCCGTTGTAACGCTCCAGCCGCGGCGACCCGAAGCTCCATGCGCCGGTGGCGAACGCGGAGAACGGCACCATCTCGCCGTTGGAGTTGCGCACATACCAGAGGTTCATGTGCTCCGGCTGCATGCGGAAGCGGGCGTCGGACTGGACGCGCACCGTCTTGACGCGGCCGCGATCGATGAAGTCGTTGACGTAGGCCCCGCCCCAGGCGGTGGAGAGGGTGGTGTCGATGTCCGCCAGATCGAGGTCGTAGGCGCTCGCCTTCTCGGAATCGATCTCCACGGCGTATTGCGGCGTGTCCTCCATGCCGTTGGGCCGGACGCCGGACAGGACGTCGCTGCGCCTGGCGGCTTCGGCGATCAGCCGGTCGCGCGTGGCGATCAGCGCCTGATGCCCGGCGCCGTTGATGTCCTGAAGGTAGAAGCTGAACCCGGCGTTGTTGCCGAAGCCCTGGATCGCCGGCGGCGCAAGAGCGAACACCTGACCGTCGCGAATGGAGGCGAACGCCGCGCGCGCCCGGCTGGCGACGGCCGAGGCGGACAGGTTCTCGTCCGTCCGGAGAGCGAAGTCCTTCAGGCGCACGAAGGCGATGCCGACGTTCTGCCCCGAGCCGCCGAACCCGAAGCCGACGCTGGAGAACACGCTGTCCACGGCGTCCTTCTCGTTGGTGAGGTAGTGCTCCGTCACCTGGTCGAGCGCCTTGCGGGTGCGGTCCTCGGTGGCGCCGGACGGCATCTGCACGGCGGTGATCAGCAGGCCCTGATCCTCCTCCGGCAGGAACGAGCTCGGCAGCCGCAGGAACAGCCAGCCCGTGGCGACGCCGACGACGAGAAAGGCGACGAGCCCGAACGCCATGCGGCGCAGCAGGACGCGCACCCCGCTCTGATAGCCCGAGGCCAGGCGGTCGAAGCTGCGGTTGAACCAGCGGGCGAGCCCCTTCCGCTCCCCGTGGCCGCGGGCCTTGAGCATGGTGGCGCACAGGGCCGGCGTGAGGATCAGCGCGACCAGCGCCGACAGCGCCATGGCGGTGACGATGGTCACGGAGAACTGGCGATAGATCACTCCGACCGAGCCGGAGAAGAACGCCATCGGCACGAACACGGCCGACAGAACCAGCGCGATGCCCACCAGCGCGCCGGTGATCTCGCCCATGGACTTGACGGTCGCCTCCTTGGGCGAGAGGCCTTCCTCATCCATCACGCGCTCGACGTTCTCGACCACGACGATGGCGTCGTCGACCAGCAGGCCGATCGCCAGAACCATCGCGAACATCGTCAGCGTGTTGATGGAGTAGCCGAACAGCGCCAGCACGCCGAAGGTGCCCAGCAGCACCACGGGCACCGCGAGCGTCGGGATCAGGGTGGCCCGAAGGTTCTGCAGGAACACCAGCATCACCACGAACACCAGCACCACCGCCTCGATCAGGGTGTGCACCACGGACTCGATCGACAGCCGCACGAACGGCGTGGTGTCGTAGGCGTAGTGGACCTCGACGCCGTCCGGGAACGTGGCCTTGAGCCGTTCGATGGTCGCCTTCACGCCCTCCGCCGTGTCGAGCGCGTTCGCTCCGGTGGCGAGGTTGATGGCGAGGCCGGCCGTGTTCAGCCCGTTGAAGGACGCGTTGGTGGTGTAGTCCTCGGCCCCGAGCTCGACGGTCGCGACGTCGTTCAGACGGACGACCGAGCCGCCGGACTCGCTTTTGAGAATGATGTTCTCGAACTGCTGGGGCGTCTGCAGCCGGCTCTTGGCGGTGATGGTGGCGTTGAGCTTCTGGCCGCGCGCCTGGGGCAAGCCGCCCAGTTGCCCGGCGGAGACCTGGGTGTTCTGCGCCTCGATCGCCGCGGTCACGTCGCTCGGCATCAGCGCGTACTTTTGCAGCTTGGCGGGATCGAGCCAGATCCGCATGGCGTAGCCCGATCCGAAGATCTGGGTGTCGCCGACGCCCTCCACGCGCTTGATCGTGTCGTTGAGCGTGGAGTCGATGTAGTCGGCGAGGTCGACCGAGCTGAGCCGCCCGTCCCGGGAGACGAAGGCCACCACCAGCAGGAAGCCGCCGGTGGATTTCGTGACCGTGAGCCCGTTGTCGCGCACCGCCTGCGGAAGCTGGGACTCGACCAGGTTCAGCTTGTTCTGCACCTGCATCTGCGCGACGTCGGGGTCGGCGGCGGTGGTGAACGTGAGCGTGATCTGGGCCGTGCCCGTCCAGGTGGACGTGGAGGACATGGAGTCCAGGTTGTCGATCCCGGTCATGCCCTGCTCGATCACCTTGGTGACCGAGTTCTCGATCGTCTCGGCGTCGGCGCCGGAATAGGTCGCGGTGACGCGCACCGTCGTCGGCGCGATCTCCGGATACTGCGAGATCGGCAGCGACCAGATCGCCAGAAGACCGGCGAGCATGACCACGATCGCCAGCACCCACGCGAAGATGGGGCGTTCGATGAAGAAGCGGGACATGGCTCAGCCCTTCAGCGCGGCGTCGCGGACGTCGCCGGTGGCGTCGTCGACCGTGACCGGGTCCGCCGTCACCTCCTGACCCGCGCGGACGTTCTGCCCGCCCTCCACGATCACCCTGTCGCCGGCCTTGAGCCCGTCGGTCACCAGCCACTGATTGCCGACGCTGCGGTCGATCGCGAGCACGCGCTCCTCGACCTTGCCGTCGGGCGTGACGACCTTGGCGGTCGCCTCGCCCTTGGTGTTGCGGCCCACCGCCTGCTGGGTGACGAGGATGCTGTCGGCGGCGACGCCCTCCTCGATGATCGCGCGCGCGTACATGCCCGGCACCAGCAGCCGGTCCGGGTTGGGGAAGGCGGCCCGCACGGTGAAGGTGCCCGTGGTCAGGTCGACGTTCGCCTCCGCGAACTGGAGCTTGCCGGTGTGGCCGTAGGTCGAGCCGTTCTCGAGAATCAGCTTCACGTTCACGTCTGGGCCGTCGGACTTCAGCCGGCCCGAGCGGATCGCCTCCCGGAAGCGCAGCAGATTGGTGCTCGACTGGATGACGTCGACGTTCACCGGATCGAGCGTGCGGATGGTCGTCAGCGCCGTGTCCTGGCTCGCGGTGACGAGCGCGCCGGGCGTGAGCGAGGACGCGTCCGCGCGGCCCGTGATGGGCGCGCGGATCGTGGTGTGGTCGAGGTTGATCTTCGCGGTCGCGACGTCGGCCTTGGCGGCGGCGACGTCGGCTCTGGCCTGGGCGAGGGTGGCGACGGCGTCGTCGAGGTCCTGCTTCGAGACGGCGTTGGAGCGGGCGAGGCCCTGATAGCGCTCGACCTTGGCCTGCGCGCTCGGAACGGCGGCGTCCGCCTTCTGCTCGGCGGCGAGGGCGCTGTCATAGGCCGCCTGATAGCTCGCCGGATCGATCTGGTAGAGCGGGTCGCCCGCCTTGACCTCGCTGCCTTCCTTGAAGATGCGCTCCCGGATGATGCCGCCCACCTGCGGCCTCACCTCCGAGACCAGCGAGGCGCTGACCCGACCCGGAAGCTCCGCCGTGATGGCCACGGAGCGGGCGTCGAGCGTCACCACGCCGACCTTCGCCCGCTCCACGCTCGGAGCCTGGCCGCCGACCTGCGCGCCCTGATCGCAGGCCGCGGTCAGCAGGCCCAGCGCCAGCGCCGCCGCATGGGCCGCGCCCCGTGCGGATGCGGCCAAGGGTTGACGTGGGCGAGCCAGATACGACATGTATAAAACACTTCTGTACCGAAACAATGTGGTACCGATATATTTGATGGCCGCCCCCTGTCAATCCGCTCCGCCCCCGCCGGCCTGCGCCAAACGGCCGCCCGGCCGTCCGCGCGTGAGCGAGACGGCGCGCCGCGCGTCGCTGATCGCCGCGGCCCGGGATCTGTTCATGGAGGGGGGCTACGCCGCGCTGTCCACCAACGCCGTCGCCGCGCGGGCGAAGGTCTCGAAACGCTCGCTCTACGAGGCGTTTGACAGCATCGACGCGCTGTTCGCGGCCGTCGTCGCCGATCACAGCGGGGAGATGCTGCGCATCCCCCCCGACGACGACATGCCGCTCGATGAGGCGCTGGTCTACATCTTCCACGTCGACATCGGCGAGGAGGACGACGAGCGGCGCCACGCCTTCCTGCGCGCGGCGACCCTCGACCGCGAGCGCTTTCCGCAGGTCCACGCCACGATCATGGCGAAAGGGCTGGAGCCGTCCCGCAAACGTCTGGCGGACTGGCTGGCCGATCAGGCGCGCAAGAACCGCATTATCGCGCCGGAGCCCGAACGGCTCGCGCGCGTGCTCATGGACCTCGTCATGAGCTCGTCGGTGTTCCATCCCGGAAGCCGGGAGGCGTGGCCCGACCGCCGCCAACGCGCCGACCACATCCGCTACTGCATCCATGTGGCGCTGGACGGCGTCCGGGCGCGGCCCGGTCCGTAAGGCCGGCGCGGCATGGCCTTGCGCGCTGAACAACGCTCATCGGACCTGACCTTTGGGGGCCATCTGCAAATCGCTTACGCATCTGGCTGATCTTGTTCGGCATTGAGCTTGCCGGCGATGGATGGCGCTATGAGCGAGCTGTTCTGGCGTCGGGGAGGGAGGCTCATGCATGAGGGTGCGGGCGTCCTGTTTGTCGAGCCTCCCGACCGCCGCTTCCCGCACATACTTGGTGATCAGGTCCATGCTCACAGGCCGGGGCGGTCGTGCCTGCGCCAGTGGCGGCCAGGTCGTTCTCGGCGGCGTCAAACAGGGTGTTGGTTCGCGCCTCTTCGATCGCCCGGAGCTTCTTCGCTTCCGCGAGCGTGGCGACGCCGAACGCCTTTATGACGTGGGCCCGGCCGATGATGAAACGCAGGGGGAAAGGCGCCCGGCGACGGAAACAACAGCGGTCGCCGAGCTTCAGGAGGCCGCGCGCGCAGGCACGTCGGTCAGACCCGTTTGCGCCAAGAACGAGACCAACAGCGCTATCTGAGTGTCGGAAAATGCAGCGATCCTAAATGGATCAGCGCTTCATCGAGAGGCTGGTGGAGCCGAGGTCCGTCGACCTTCCGTTCTCCGACGTCCGCCCCCATCTTCGGACGTCTCGGAAAGCCTAACGATCGCAACGCGTTCTCTCTGCGGTCGTATTTCGGCGTCCGCCGACGTTTCGTACAATCCGCTCCCGCCGCTAGGGAAGCTGCTAGGGAAGGCCGGCTCGAACATGGCGAAGACGCTCAACCGGCTGTCGGCCCGCTTCGTGAAGACCGCGACCGAGCCGGGCCGCTATGCGGACGGCGGCAATCTCTATCTGTCCGTGTCGCCCACCGGCGCGAAGAGCTGGGTCTTCATGTACCGGCTCGATCGCCGGCAACGAGAAGCGGGACTCGGCTCGGCCCAAAGCCTGTCGCTCGCGGCGGCCCGAGACGTCGCCCAGCGCATGCGCGAGCAGCTCGCCCAAGGCCACGATCCGATTGCGGCGCGCGACGCGGACCAGCGCCCAGCCGTGCCGAAGTTCGGTGACTTCGCCGACCAGTTCGTCACGAACATCGAAAGCGAGTTCCGAAACGAGAAGCACATTTACCAATGGCGGCAGACGCTCGGCCCCGCCTATTGCGCCTCTATCCGAAACAAGAAGGTCGACGAGATCACATCCGACGACGTTCTCCGCATCCTACAACCGCTATGGGCGACGAAACAGGAGACAGCGTCGCGCCTCCGGGGACGGCTTGAACGCATCTTCGACTCCGCCCGCGCGAAGGGGCTGCGGACCGGCGAGAACCCGGCGACCTGGAAGGGCAACCTCAAGGAACTCTTGCCCGCTCGACAGAAGCTCCAATACGGCCACCAGCCGGCCCTACCCTACACGGATGTGCCAGCCTTCGTCGGACGCCTTCGCGAACGAAAGGCGACGACGGCCCTGGCGCTCGAGTTTCTGATCCTCACTGCCGCACGAGCGAACGAAGTGTTCGGAGCGACGTGGAGCGAGATCGACATCGACAATCGCCTCTGGACCGTTCCGGCAGCCCGCATGAAGCGGGGAAAACAACACAGCGTGCCGCTGCCGAAGCGCGCCCTCGCAATCCTTCAAGAGGTGAAACTCATCCGACAGACGCCAGAAGGGAGCGCCTTCGAACGTGGCCTTCGCCCAGCTCATCAAGCGCATGGACGAGGCCGGCTTCGTGCCGCACGGCTTCCGATCTTCATTCCGCGACTGGTGCGGCGACTGCACGAAATATCCGCGAGAGATCGCCGAAGCGGCCTTGGCCCATGCGATCGGGAACGCAGTCGAACAAGCCTACCGTCGACGGGATGCGATCGAAAAGCGCCGTAAGCTGATGGACGATTGGGCGCGCTACATCGAGTCGAAAGCGGCGAACGTCGTGCAGTTCAAACCGGCGGAGACGCGCGCATAGAACCCTTCGTCAGGATGCCTTGACGGCTACGACCTCACGAAGGCCGTCGAACGGATCGAAGCCGATCGTCTCGGCAAGCGCCAAATACTCGATGACGTCGATTCGCCGCTCGTTCCGCTCGATGTCGGCCACATAGGATTGCGGCCGCCCGAGCCGCTCGGCGACGGCGGCCTGCGTAAGACCAGCCTCTTTCCGCGCTTCGACGAGGACTTCGCGTAGGCGGGCATAGCGGGGCGAGCGGAGATCGCGTGACAAAGGGGTGTCCGCCGAACGAGTGCGGACACGCGAGTAATCGGCTTTTCAGATAATCGAGATTTGGGATAACGTCGGCTTCGGCAACGGGGTTGCCTCCAGCCACGCTGAATGATTGTTTTTCTGAAATAACGCAACTTAATGGAGCATTGGCGGTTCATGCGGCTTGAGAAGGTCAGCGCCACGCTCTCTCTCGCCCGCGAACTGGCAAGCGACTCCGAAGGCCTGACGATCGACGACATAAGCGCGCGCTTCGCCGTCTCGCGCCGTACGGCCGAGCGCATGCGGGACGCCGTCGAAGCCACGTTCGGGCCACTGGATCGAATCGAAGACGGCCGCCGCATCCGTTTCCGCATCGCCGCCGGTGGCCTCGGCCGTTTCGCCACTGCGCCGACCGCGGCCGAAATGGCCGAACTGATCAATCTCGCCCGCGCGACCCGAGCCCGCGACCCCGCTCGCGCCGAGCTGCTCGAAAGCCTCGCCGCCAAGATCGCCGCCGCGTTGCGGGCTCCGGATCGCCGCCGCCTCGCGCCGGATATCGAAGCGCATCTCAACACGGAGGTCTGGGCGCACACCCCCGGGCCAAAGATCGCCTGCGAGCCGGCCGTTCTACAAGTTCTTCGCGAAGCGCTGCTGAAATCGCGAGCTGTGCAGATCGAGTACCGGCGCGTCGGCGAGAATGACGCCAGATGTTATCGATTGACCCCTCTCGGACTGATATTCGGCTCGCGTCATTATCTCGTGGCGGCGTTCTCGAACAATAAGCACCCTCATCTTCTGAGATTGGACCGTCTTGTATCGGCCAGAACGACACATGACGCCGGCGACCGTCCCAAATTTTTTGACATAAGAGCCTATGCGGAGCGCTCTTTCGCGGTTTTCCAAGAAGCTCCCCACGACATCGAAATCGTCTTTCCAAGGGCTTCGGCGATCGAAGCGCAAAGGCATTCATTTCATCCAGGACAAACCACGGAGGCGAACACGGACGGCAGCCTGACCGTCGCATTCAGCGCTGGCGGCGTTCTGCAATTGAAGCGCTATTTGCGCGATTATCGGCACGAGGCACCCCAGTTTCATATTCGCACAAGGCTACCGGAGAAGGGCTGAGGCGCGCCAAAACCGGTCATTAGGGTTTGGCCTAAATCCGACTTTCAAAGAAGAGCGCGCCAAGCAGAGATGAGGGTATAAAAGATTATGGCGCGATCGGATCTTTCGACATCAATCGGGCGGATCTGTTGAGATTGGCTCATCAAGCGCGAGGCCAAGTTGCTCGGAGGCGCGAACGATCCGTATTTCGATGCGGTCCGGTCGGAGCGATACGTCCAACCGAACGCCAAGAGGTTCGAAAAGAATAGACCGGGGCTGATCAAACTCCATGAATCCGAAGAACGAGAACGGCAACTCCACAGTGTCGTCAGCTACTTGGTTTGCCAACACTTGACCTATTGCCGGGTCTAGGTCGGTGGCGGCACTTCGGTCTGATCCCGCAATGCCGGTCTGCAGGAGAACAAGTCCCTGCTCGAAGCCGCCGGCCTTCTCGCGCTTGCTTTCAGCGGCGGTCTCGATCTCGGCGACTGTGAAGCCTTCGGACTTCGCCATGGCCCGAAAAACCTCATAGACATCCGCAAGTTCCTCGCGCTTCTGTGCGCTACCGGCAGCGCTGCGAACCTCAAGGGCCTCTTCAAGCAGCTTGCTGACTAAGAAGCCCTTTAAAAGTCCAATTGGAACCTGCTTCGTAACCTCAAACTCGCGCCTCTCCGCGATCTTGGCGGGTATTTTGTCTCGTACAAGTTTTCCTAAGTTTGCAGTTCTTCGGATGCGGGATCGCTCCTTCTCGGTGGGCGTTACAACGGCACATCCAATCTTTCTCAGTTGGTAGTAAGCGTGAGCAAGCGTTGATCCTGCCAATATGACGGGAACATCAGCAGCCTTTGCTGCAGATCCGACGGTATTAATGAATCCAATATCTCGCATCAAATCGAGATTTGTTGGTTTAAGCTCTAGCGCTTGCCTGTTGCGAGAGCCCTCCCATTCCACGAAACGTTTGAGGCTTTCAGCATCCGAGACCCTGATCTTGTTATAAGATGACCGATCGATGTTGCGTTCGGCATCGTGTGCTTCGGTCCAATACCACGGCATGTTGAACGCGACGTCGTCCTGGTCGGTGCATCCTACAAACCACATAATATGGCATGCTCGACCAAGCCGATTAGCAATTGCAAGCGAACGAGCCGCAATATCGCGAGCCTCTGTTGAGTTTATGCTATTATTTCGTGCCAATTCGTTTTTGACGCGCCGGTGCTCCCATCCGCCATCTTCTCTTGAAATAAGTATGTCCGATTTATATTCAGTATAATCTGTGACAACTAATGTGGGCGCGTGAATTTCCCAGATATCGTATGGGCAATATTGAAGGGCATCGGGTAATCCCCAAAGCGAATGGATTTCGAGTACGGGGTTCGTTGGATCGGCTTTTGCCCAGGCACTTGCACGCGACGCGACGAAGCGATGTGCAATAAAAGCCAGTTCGCCGATGTCGTGATCTGCGGCCAATGTGCCCGCGGTGTCGATGCACCAGATCGCGGCTTGTTCCGGCGTCAGGCATTCTGTGCGAGGTAGATTTGGAAGCTTGTCTTTACCAGCACCCACGCTGGTCCGAACGACTATTCCAGATGTCCCGACAAGTTCTCTAAAATCAGATGTCAGACGCTTTACGCCTTCGGCGTCGCTGGCTTGAGGTGTGTCGCTTACGCGAAAGTAAAATAATATGGGCTTGTGTGGTGAGTTCTCTTCCCATAATTCATTTAGAACTATCAGCTTGTCCCATCCAATGATGGCGGCGCTGTCCGCTATCTTAAGATATTGACCGTTGGCTTCACTTGGACGCGGGCAGTAGGGAACTCTAAGTTGGAAGGGATTTATCCCCCAACGGTCGTCGTCTTCCTCGTCGATTTGGACGAGATAAAAGTGTCGATTGTCTGTAATCCACTCGCAATTCAGCCGTCGTGATTTGCCACGGAGAAGCTCATTGTTAAGCCAAGCTGCAATCGACCCGAACAGTCTCTCTCTTGAGACACCGGATCTTGCGGCTATCGGCGAGTTGGGCGATGCGGCCGGGTCTCGCTGACTGTTTAGGCGCGAGTGGGTCATAAATCCCGAACGGTCAGTGGAACTGATCTCCCATTGGTCTCGCGTCTTCGAGATCCGTTGCAGATTGCCAAACTCACCCTGGGAGGCCGACTTGATAAAGCGTTGGATCATTAAGCCAGTGGGCTTTCCGAGCGCAGAAGCAGTCACCCGATCTACAGCTTTATCGAGATCTTGAGCAAACTCGGGAGAGCCAACCGCGATCCGAACGCTCTCATATGTTCCTCGGTCCCAGATGCTCTCGCCAACGACACTGGAACGGACGATGAGCTCCTGCGCACTGCCAGCCATGGCCTCAATGCGGCGGAGATCGTTGGCGTCGATTATCGAGGATAGGGGCTTCTCTCTCGACGTCGCTGCAACCACGTCTGTTGGAACGAGCGCAAACGGTAGCGTCCATGCACGAGGAAGGGCGAGGCATGAAGCGCCTTTCACGCCATAGTCGGACCTAGCAAGCTCTGCCTCGGACCAATCTATTGGTCCCGAATCTTCTGAGAAAAAGACCGCCGTCACTTCTTCTCCAAAGTGCCGAAGACGGCATTCGCTACGTTAGAGAGAAGTCCGCTCACTCCGTCTGAGAAGTAGCCCACAAGGAATGCGAGCGAGGCCGTGGTTGGCATCGGTCCCATTTGAGCAGCGGTCTGCGAAGCGAAAAGGCCAGCGCCAAACAAAGTCATGACGACGCAGGCATACACTCCTCCAATCAAAGGAACGAGAAACCGCCAATAACGTCGATCAAGATGCCACTTGCCTTTTGCCACGGAGTGAATGAGCCACTTAATTGAGAATGTCGTGCCTCCTACACATCCGGTGAAGAAGATCGCCAGCAAGCGAAAGCTCACGTGCACTTCGACGCCAGCGAGCCTAAATGAGTGCGGCTCGGTTCCCTCGATTCCAAGGCAGAGACCGGCAAGTGAGAGCGTGACTAGCAGGAGTATGCCGAGAAACCAAGCTTCGCAGTTTATCTGAAGCCGAGCGTCCTTCGGGTACTTCGAAGGCCAATCCCACCGCTTCCGACCGTCGGTGTAGTCGGCAGGGGCCTTCTTAGGCGCACCCTCCATCTCGTCTGAACCAAGTGCCGGTTCACACGGTGCTAGAGAACTATCTTGCTCTCGCTCACCCGCCACGCTGACCGGCACCTTCGAGCGCCTTGAACGTCGCTATCGTCCTGGCGACGTTCTCCCCTCGTGGGTGTAGGCGATAGTTCCACACGCCGGGCTCACCCACGAGACTTGCGACTGTGCGCCTTAGGAACTGCGACCCGGTTCTCTCCACTCCCTGAGTGAACGCTGCTTTCTGACCGGCACCAGCGACTAGGTACGATCTCCGAGGGTCAAGCCTCGCATAAGGGCTGTCTGCCTCGACCTCTCGCCACTCTATGGACGCCGAAGTCGCAGAGGCTCTTGTCAGATCGCCGAGCGAGAATGGAGGATCAATAATAAAGTGCAGATGGGCATAATCGACACCACAGCCGACCTCAGTTCCAGTCAGACTCGGCCCGTGCTCGAACCAGACAACCCTATTGGAATCCAACGACAGATATGATTCGAGCGATCTCGCGATGCTCGTTGGCTCGATCCCGGTGTGTCCTTGCCAGATCCGAAAGTTCAGCGCTGGCTCGCGCGGAACGACGATCAGCCAATTGGGCACAATCGCGCCGAGGGTGGGAGCTACAATCCAATCAGGTGTCTCTAGCAGTGGGCGATCGTGAGCTGCGCGGTTGCCGCTGCCATATAAGAGCGCAGCAAACCTCCCATCGGCAGCTAAAGGTTCAGTCCGGAACGCCATCTTTCAATCCCAGCTACGCGCGAACCATAAGCGGGGAAGGCGTGGATTGCGAGCAGCCGGCCGGCCATACAGCGCGGACGCACGCGAAACATCGGCGCGATATCTCGTCATCGAACCGATCACCGGATCGCTGTCGCCGTGCCCTCCCAAAGCGCTTCAACGAAGCGACCGCAGCAATCCTGACACCCAATCAGCAATCACACCACACCAATCTCGTCGCGTCGCTGCACCCGCCGTTGGCATTCCGATGGACGGGCCGTCAAACGCAACAGCGTGTCGGAGTTATGGCCCAACTCGGATCGCTGTGGAATGTGGGCATCAGCGCGCGACCCCATCGGCTACTCGCCGGCGCGGCCGTAACACTCTGATTTCGTTTGGTAGGCTGGATCGGGCGAAGGATTGGCAAGCCTCACCTCGTGGGTGCCTTGCAAAGTTCGAAAGTCTTCGCGCCTATGCTGAATGCATCGATTGCGACCCGCGTCCAACTTCCCTTTAGCGGAACGTCGTCACCTTCGGCTTCGCAGCTACCTTCGAAATGAATCTTGCCTTTAGACTCTTTTGATTTGCTAATTTTACATTCTTTCTCGGCAAATCCGCCAAGGCTTGGCCCCTCAATGGTCCGAATCTGAGCTTCCATGTCGTTACCCAGCTTGTCGTAGATCTGCTCCATAGTCAGCGTACACAGATCTGGGTCAGTCACATAGCGGCCATCGGGAAACGGTAGCGGACCCCCACGCCGTGCGGGCTGGAGAGTACATTCTATATTCGTGCTGCCTTCCTGAAAATCGGCATGCCCTTTCGTAGACGTACAGAAATCAATAGTGTCTCCTGATCTTACAGCTCGCCATCCAAATTTAGAGCATTCTTCCGGGCTAAGCTCTCGCTCGATTTTGTACGATTTGCCCCGCCAATTTAGGTAGTTATTTGCATTATCCATCTCAAGTACAAGTGATTTACATTTGATTTGGCAGGTGTAAGTGAACGTATCGGCGTAGGCAGGTGCCACCGAAAGCGTTATCAGGACGCCGACAATCAAGCGTATCATTTCGAACTCCATACAGAGCATCGTTTTGCGGTGTTGAACGCCAATTGCGCCATTGCTCTCGCAGCTTAATTTATCGGCCTACGCGGTCTTCGCAGCCATTGGCCCGCCTAGAGTCTGAGCCCCTTGGTATCTCCCCGGGCGACAATGCGCCCCGGAGCCAGCTTCGTTCGCAGCTCGCTCTCGAACGGCCGCCACACCTTATCGCGCTGCGCGGCGTCGAAGCCGTAGACGATCAGGTTCAGCTCGGCCGGATCGCCAAGCACGAGTTCGCCGCCTTCAGCGACGCGTCTTACCACCGGATCGAGCTGGCGCGCTCCGCCGCTGGCCGACGCCAGGACCGCGAGGTTGGCGGCGATGATCCGATAACTCTCGATGACGTCGTCGCGGAAAGCGTCGAGAATGCTCCGGTAAAGCTCGATCTGGCGGACGACGTTCTTCTCCCCCGACGACCGAAGTTCGGGATTGTAGAAGGTCTTGGCTTCCCAGAACACGAGCCGCACGCCGCCCTCGATCGACTCGAAAGCAGCGATGTCGATGCGCGGCACGACGCCGCCGGTGACGTCGCCGCCCGAGAAGGCGATCTCGACGTCGACAACGTTGGGGTTCGCTGTGGCGATGTCATGCACGCCGCGCTTCTCTTCGCCGGAATAGAGCGACGCCGCCCGTTTCAGGCGGCCGAGCGTGACGCCGGGTTCGTAAGCCTGCGCAATTGCATCAATGCGAGGCGCGGCGAAGGCGTTCGTCTCGACGTCGATGGCCACTTGGCCGGACAGGTCCGGGTTCAGCAGATATTTCGGATGCGTCGTCGCCGTGACGCGACCGCCCTTCATGGCGACGCGAAAGAGCGACTGCCCCTGCCAATAGACGTTCAGATACTCGTCGCGGACGCCGATCACGAGGCTCGGATCGCGAATGACGTCGCGCCACCAGCCTTCGCGCTCCGAAAGCTCAACGAGCGCGTCCAGCATGGCCGGGTTGCGGATGCCGCGGCGAAACTGCTTCATTCAAACCTCCCACCATTCGCCGTCCGCCCGGACGACGACGTTGTCGAAAAGCGAGGGGAACCGACCGGCCTCGAAGGTGTGGATCGGCACGAGCGCGCGCGGCCGGATGGCGGCGGCGAGGCGCTGGAGATCGAAGATCGACGCATGGCCCGAGGTGTGGATGACGTCGAGCGGCACGCTCGCCGCCGCAAGCGCTGCCTGTAGCGACGCCCCGCGTTCGTCCTTCAGATAGCCGTCCCATTGCGGCCAGATCGCCCGCGCGCCAGACAGGCAGCCGGCGCGGACGAGATCGGCCAGCATGGTTCCGCGGAAGAGCACGACGAAGCGGCTCGGCTCCGCAGCGAGGGCCTCGGGGAACGCCCGATTCGCCTTGTGCCGATCGAGCAGGGGGAACAGCCCCTCCGCCTTGATCTTCACGCGTTGATGCTGCGGCGTGAACAAGGCGACGTCCGGCCAGGACGTCTGTGGGATCGTGGCGCGGTTCGTCGCGTGGAGGATTTCCGCGGCGTAGAGGTCGACCACGAGGGTTCGGCCGGCGCGGCGGGTCGCACGGAAGATGCTTACGACGCGGTCGATGTTCTGAGCCGAGGCGGCGACCAGCGCCATGCCTTCCGTCGCGGCAATCGCGTCGAAGAGCTGGCTTTCGATATCGCCCTCGGAAGGAAAGCGCGACGCCGCATCGAGTCGGCCGATGCTCGAACCCTCCATCAGCATGGCATCGACGTTTGAGGGCGGCTGCGCGATCAGGCGCTCGAAAAGCTGCGCCTTGCGGCCATGCCCTCGAATGTCGCCGCTGTAGAACAGCCGCCGGCCGCCCGCGTCGACCGTCAGCTCATAGGCGTCGAAGGCCGAATGGCAGACGAGATGCGGCGTGACCGCGAAGGGGCCGACTTCGAGGGGCTGCCCGTCGACGAGATGCCCCGAGGCCTTCGTCGTCAGCGTGCCGGGGACGAAGGGAGCGGCGGCGGTGAAGATGCGCTCCGTCGCTTCTCCCATGAAGATCGGCAGGGCGGCGCGAGCGCGAGGCAGAAGCCCCCAATGATCGCGATGGCCGTGCGAGAGAACGACGCCAAGCAGCCCGTCGTCCGCGACGGCGAGGCCGTCGACCGCCGGCATCACGCCGGGGTCGTCCGGATCGCCGTCGAGCGGCAAGCCGCAATCGAGCAGCAGGCGACGACCGTCGTGCTCCAGTTCGACGACCGTCCCGCCGATTTGCCGTGCGCCGCGATGAATCCGCACCCGCATGGGCCGACGCATAAAACGCAGCTACGTCAAATCCGGCCGCACCAAATCGCCGGCGCGGACTTTCTGTCGGAAGGTCAGCGTTCGTGCATCCGAGACGGGCTGTTGGGGCAGCCAGCGCCGAAGGACGGACTGCCGCACCACACGCATTTGCTCCCGATCCCGTGCCGATGGCGTTGGTTCGGGCTGTTGGGGCAGCCGGCCCCATAGCTGAGGGAGCCGCAGAACTCGCAGCGGCGTTCATCGTCCTTGTGTTCGTGTCGCCGGGTGGGGCTGTTCGGGCAGCCGGCGCCGTAATTCGGCGATCCGCAGAAGCGGCATTTGCTCATCGGTTTCGCTCCGGCCATCGTAGCGCCGAGCAGGAAGCTCGGCTTGGCAGAGCGCCAAGGTATCCGCCGCCTGCGTCAGATGCGGTCGCAGCACGAGTCGAGAATTGGGCGTTCATCGGTAATGAGGGTCGGAGCGAATCCGACAGGCGACATCGAGGATGCCAAAGCGTCGTTTGATCTCCTCGACCATCTCGGCGGCGTGAAGCCTCCGATCTGCATAGATCATGAAGGCGTCGGCTCGCCGATCGAAGACGAGCCGGCCGCGAGGGTGATTGTCATACTCAGTCGTCATGACGGCGAGCGGCAACGCAAACCGGCGAAGCAAACCTGCTCCGCCGCTCGCCCACGCCTCCCAGTACTCCGCGTGGCCGCCTTCAAAGGTTAAGCAGTCGCCATACGGATCAGCCCGCGATAGCGGGACACCGGCGGCGACGAGCTGGCCCTCTACGTCCCAAAACAAACCGACGAAGGGTACCGATCCAACGGCCGACAGCGGCGCGAACCTACCGAAGTCGATCTGCAAGCATCTTCCCAATTTCCTATTCCCCCTACGAAGGTTGAGCCAGCCATGTCTCACTGTAGATCGAAATATTATCAGAGCTTAGTGACCAATATATGGCCCGCCTCAATTTTGAAGGAGGCCGACTTGGAAACGGATCAAAAGATCGCATTTTCGATCTAACAGTTTAGCAACTGGGCCGGCATTGGCCGTTCTCTTACATATAAGGAAATCGAAAGCGGCCGGTTGACGGCCAGGAAGGTGGGTCGCCGCACCATTATCACCATGAGCGCTGCATTGGCATGGCTGGACGCTCTCCCCGAGAGCGGCTCGCCAAACGCAATGAAGGTGAAACGGTGACGAGAGTGTACGGCGGCGGGTGTGTCGAACGATATTTTATATCTAACCTAAATCCATCACCCAACAAACAGCAGTCATCAAACACCATACCAAGAGCGGTCAATCGAACAACGATCTAACTCTCAGCAAACCACTATTCGGGGAAATGGGCCCGCGCCCTACCGAACATATCAAGCAAAAATTGATAGGCGAGCGCCATGAAACCAAGCCGATTCCCCAATGACCGCCCTCTGGCGAATGATCATGAAAAGATGATTGAGACAATCAATGCGCTTAAAGCGGCGGGGCATCGCTTTCACAGGCCCACCCAATATCAACTCAAAGTCGGCGCTTGGAACTTCTATCCCACCACAGGAAGAGTTATCCGCGAGGACAGCGCGCTCGCCGAGAACGAGCGCGGGCTTGAAGCGTTCCTGAACTTGCTCGCACTCGACCAGCCAAAATGGAAAACGCGCGCTTAAACGAATTTTCCCCCAGCTAACACGCTGTGTTAGAACAGATTTCCCATTCCTCAACTCCGTTTTGGGCGAGATTGCCTCCGTTTTCACAAAACGGAGGCAATCAGAGTCGGTCCAGCGCGGTCGCCTTAAAGGATCACCTCATACCTTTGCCTGCGGAGCTGTTCGAATTGCCGATCTGCTATGCCTCTCCGATACTCGCTGTCGCTCCATAGGAGATATGGGCTTACGTCGCAGACGTCCTCGGGCACCACATAGCCGGCCGCCCTTTGCGCCTTTGCTCTCAACGATCGCGACACACGAACTCGGTCGATTTCAACGACGCCCGCCGGGATCGGCCCAAATCGCATCATCATAAGTTCATGTACCGTGTTCTTTCCGTCTTCTCGTGGAAATTCGCCCTTTTGAAGCCTAGGGTTGACTCCCTTCATGCAATACTGAAACCAAAGCCACTGGCCAAGCACGTTATTATTCCTGTTAAACTTTGGCTTGTAGAACTTGGTCAGTGAAATTCCATCAAACCCTTCCTTCAAGGTCTGCTCCAGCCATTTAGAAAATTCGCCATGGCGGCAGTCCGGCACGTGAAAACTCATGTGCGAGTGATATCCCATGTATCGGCCATTCTCGAACACTGCATAGTAGAGGATAGGGATCTTCCGCTGACTCGCGTATTTCCTATACCGATCCGTCAATTTCTGGAAAGACCGGTCGATTTGCGACGGGTGCTTCAATCCGGCCTTCTGCCAATTGATTGTGACCTCGACGTTGAAAACGAAGCCAGAGTAGTTCGCGAAGCGGAGCGCGTCGTATAGCTCAAACAACCAAATCCGTGGGATGTATTCGAGATCGTTCAATTCTGCTGGAATTCCCAGACTGCGCTCGAATTCCTCCGGCGACCGTCCGTAAATTAGATCCCTCTCCAACCTGTCTTCTAGGCGATCGTAAGGGAGCCAGATTTCATCTGGCGTCCTGTCCGCGCAACGCGTGGAAGTGTCGAATTCTGTCGGGCGCTGCATGAGGGCTCTCCAAGCGATTGATCCGCTCGGCAGCCGCCGAGCCCTACTATATAGGTCGGACGAGCGAAAATAGTTATTTTGCTCTCCGTAAAGCGCCGGCCTACTGACGCGAATTCTCGTCATCCGCCTTAACAAGGATGGCGAAATGCTATCGAAATCAAATGCTTATGGGAGTTCTGCGGGGCAGCTTCCGATCGTGCCAGCCGACGTGCTCAAGCGCTTTGACGTCGACGAGCGCGGGGACACCCGATTTTCATCCTGCGCTCGCCTGCTCCAGTCCATCTGGCGAGAACGGCGGAACATCGCGATTGGCAGCCTCAAACATCCGGGCCGCAAATCGCGGAAGCTTGGTAGCCGCGTAGCGCCGGCCATCGCGCGGACCGGCATCGGTTTTCTCGCCCCGGACATTGCCAGGATCACCCGCCACGAAGTCGCCTATCGCGAGATCGGCGCGCTGATCGAGGAGCGGAGGCTCTGGGAAAACCTGCTTTCGAGCCAGGGGCTCACCCTCAACCTGTTCGCTCGCGCGAGGGCCGATCGCGACTATGCGACCCGGCTGTTTTCGACGCTGTTCCCCGATCTGATCGCTGAAGTCACCGACTTCGCCCTTGAGCACTCACCGGGCCGAGGCGATCCCCGCTACCTCGGCGACTACACCGCCTTCGACCTCTTCGTCGCGGGCCTCGGGCCGGATGGCAAGCCGACTTTCGCCGCGATCGAGGTGAAGTACTCGGAGACGATGAGGCAGCCGGGCCGCGGAGCCAACCCGCGATACCGGGAGCTGACGCGGGCCTACGCGCTTCATCTCGATCCGGAATCGCCCGGCCTGTTCGCCGAGCCGCTGGCTCAGCTTACGGCGGAGCATCTGCTCGCAGCCGTGATCCGGGACCAGTTCGGCGAGGGCGCACGGGGCGCGTTCGCCACCATCGCGCCGGCCGGCAACCGGGACGCCTGGAACGCCATCGAACTTTACCGGATGTCGCTCGCCGATGAACCGGACCACGTCGCCTTCGTGCCGTTGACGCTGGAAGCCGTGATCCACGCCGTCCGGTCGATCGGCGACGCCGAACTCGCCGACGCGCTTCATGAGCGCTACACGGACTTTTCGCCCATTCACGCCCTGATAGACGACTGGCAGCCGTTCGCGGAGGCGTAGTCTGCGGCGGACGACGACGTTGGCGCGGCGAAGCCGCGTCAACACCACCTTGCGGCCGGCGTAGACTACGCCTCCGCGGACGACCGTCACTGTACGCCTATGTCCGCCGGAAGCCGGACTCACTGCTAGGGAAGGCGCTAGGGATGAACCCTGGCCCTCAAAACTTCATGCAAAAATTTCAATGAGTTACGCCCGAGACTTGGTGGAGCCGAGGGGATTCGAACCCCTGACCTCTGCAGTGCGATTGCAGCGCTCTCCCAACTGAGCTACGGCCCCGCGTCCCGAAGGCGCGCCATTTACCGAGCGGCGGGAGACGCTGTCAAGCGGGGGCGACGCGGTTTCGGCGCCGCGGCGCCGCGCTCTTGCCCCGGCGGGGAGCGGTCGCTACATCTCGAAGCCTCGCCGGCCTCCGACCACGCCCCCAAGGACAGACCCACCATGCGCGCGCTGCTCGACGTCGTTCTGCTCGCTCTGCAGCTTTACACGTGGCTGCTCATCGCGGCGGCGATTCTCTCGTGGCTGGTGGCGTTCAACGTGGTCAACACCCGCAACGGCGTGGTGGCCGCGATCGCCGACTTCCTCTACCGCATCACCGAGCCGCTGCTGCGGCCGATCCGCAACGTGATGCCGAATCTCGGCGGGATCGACCTGTCGCCGGTGGTGCTGCTGCTGATCATCTTCCTGATCGAGCGCGTCATCGTGCTCTACCTCTACCCCAACGTGTTCTGACGCCCTGTCCGCGTCTCCGTTTCAGGCGTCGGACGCGGGGCTCTCGGTGCGGGTGCGGCTGACGCCCCATGGCGGGCGCGATTCGATCGACGGAATCGAGACGCTCGCCGACGGCTCGACGGTGCTGCTCGCCCGGGTGCGGGCCGCGGCCCAGAACGGCGAGGCCAACGACGCGCTGCGCACGCTGCTCGCCAAGGCCGCCGGCGTATCCCGCTCCAGGGTCGCTCTGACCCGTGGCGCCGCTGGCCGGATCAAGCTGTTCGTCCTCGAGGGCGAGCCGGGCGCGATCGAGGAGCGGTTGCGCGCGGCGGCGGGGTGATGCCCACGCTTTCTTGACGCCAATCGCCCCGCGGTCTATAGGGGCGCCTTCTCATTCAGGCGCGCTTTCGCGTGGCCGCGGGCCTTGGTGGTCCGATGCGCCAGGCGGTTCGCGGGCCAGACGCCATCATCCAGGAGTTCTGCCATGTCGCGGCGTTGCGAACTGACCGGCAAGGCCGTTCTGAGCGGTCACAAGGTCAGCCACTCGAACCACAAGACCAAGCGCACCTTCCGTCCCAACCTCGTGCAGGTCTCCCTGCTCTCCGAGGCGCTGGGCAAGCCGGTGCGTCTGCGCGTCTCCGCCCACGCCCTGCGTTCGGTCGAGCACCGCGGCGGTCTGGACGCCTTCCTCAACAAGGCGTCCGAGCTGGAGCTGAGCCAGAACGCCCGTGAGCTGAAGCGCAAGATCGCCAAGGCCTCCGAGGCGCCGGCCGAGCAGGCCGCGGCCTCCTGAACCGCTGATCTTCGCCACGGCCATGTCGCGATCCGCGGCGGCCGCGCGCGATCTGATGCTGCCCGTCGCCGCGATGACCCTGGTCGTCGCGGCGTCGAACGTTCTGCTCCAGCATCCGGTCCGGGCCGCAGGCCTCGAGGACAAGCTGACCTGGGGCGCCTTCACCTATCCGATCGCCTTTCTGGTCACCGACCTGACCAACCGCCGCTTCGGCCCCGTGGCCGCCCGGCGCGTGGTCTATGCGGGCTTCGCGCTGGCGGTGGCTCTGTCGATCTGGCTCGCCACGCCGCGCATCGCGCTGGCCTCGGGCGCGGCCTTCCTCGTCGGACAACTGCTGGACGTGAGCGTGTTCGCGCGCCTGCGCCGTCTCGCCTGGTGGCGGGCGCCGCTGGCGGCCGGCCTGCTGGGCTCGGCGGTCGACACGGCCCTGTTCTTCACCCTGGCCTTCGCCGGCGACGCGGCCATGTCGGCGCCGGTGTCCTTCGCCGGAACCGGCGTGACGACGCCGCTCTGGGTCAGCCTCGCGGCGTTCGATTTTCTGGTGAAGGCGATTGGCGCGGCGGCGCTGCTCGCCCCTTACGCCGCGCTGATGACGAGCGTGCGCCCGTTCGAGACCGTCGCGCCGGTCCGCTGACCGCGCGCGATTCGGACGCCCTCTGCGGGCGGCGTCAGAGGTTCGAGCCGCGGGCGGTCTTGTCCGCCGGCGCGCCCACCACGAAGGACGAGGCCTGAATCACCGCGAGGCCCACTTCGGTGCGCACGGCGATCTTCCACGGCAGCAGCGCGCGCGTGCCGGCCACGGGCGCGAGCCACACCTCCATGTCCTTGTTGTTTTCGAGGAACGTCACCTGTTTGCGGCCGGGCCTGTGCCCGGCGATGGCCTTGTAGCTCGCCCGGCAGACGATGGCCTTGCCGGAATATTGCCCGGCGCCGGACTTGGACGACTTCACGTCCTCGGTGCGGTCGTAGCGCAGCGTCACGTCGAAGCGCTGGCGGCCGTCGAACACCGGCAGCACCCGGTCGCAGGCGGCGGGCGTCAGCGGGTCGGCGCCTGCGGGGGCGGGCATCATCAGCGCGCTCACCGGATCGACCACGCCCTTCTTGTCGGCCTCCGTCACCGGCACGACGCCGTTGGTCTTCGAGGGTGGCTCCACCGACAACTGGCTGACGGCGTCGGAGGCGAGGGCGAAGCGGATGATCTGGCCCTTGTCGCCGGATTTGGTGTTGATGGCGTAGGCGCTGGGCGAAGGCCGCGCCGGCTCCAGCACGCCGCGGGAGGTGGCGGCGCCACGGCCGCCGGTGAGGAAGCGGGCGAGGCCGGTCAGCCGCACGCTGACGTTCATGTCATAGGCCTTGCCGTCCACGCCGGCCTGCATCGAGGCGGCGCCGATGTTGAAGCCCGCGAGCGTCAGATCGTAGCGGGCGCGCACCCGCGTCTCCTCGGCGGAGGCGGAGGTGGCGACGGCCGCAAGCGAGAGCGCGGCGGCGGAGACGACGGCGATGCGGGAGGCCACGAACATCCTCTGGCTGACGGAATCGGCGCGGGCGGCGGCAGAATCGGCGCGGCCCGCGATCTCCCTGAAGGCTAGAGCAGAACCGGGCTTTTGTGAGGCCCTTCGCGCTTGTCGGGGGCGCGGGCGAGGCGTTAAGCCCTGCGGCGAGCCGATCCCGCCGCTTTCAGGACGCCGCCATGACCTCGACCGCACCGACCATCGTGTTCGACCTCGACGGCACGCTCGTGGAGTCCGCGCCGGATCTGGTGGGAGCGCTGACCGCGGCGCTCGCGGCCGAGAACCTGCCGCCCATCGCCGAGGCCGAGGTGCGGGCGATGCTCGGGGCGGGCGCGCGGGCGCTGGTGGAGCGGGGGCTGAACGCCGCCGGCGTCACTCTGCCGGAGCCGCGGGTGCTGGAGCTCTACCGGGTGTTCCTCGACCATTACGACGCCCACATGGCCGACCGCAGCCACCTGTTTCCCGGCGCGGAGGCGGCGCTGGACCGGCTGGCGGGGAGGGGGGCGCGGCTCGCGGTCTGCACCAACAAGCTGGAGCGCTTCGCGGTCAAGCTGCTCGGGGCGCTCGGCGCGGCCGACCGGTTCGGCGCCATCGTCGGCGGCGACACGTTCGGGGTGGCGAAGCCGGACGCGGCGCCGGTGCTGGGCGCGATCCGGGCGGTCGGCGGCGATCCGGCCCGCGCCGCCATGATCGGCGACAGCGCCACCGACGTCGCGGCCGCGAAGGCCGCCGGAATCCCGTGCGTCGTCATGAGCTTCGGCTACACGCCCGTGCCCGCCCGCGAGCTTGGCGGCGACGTGGTGATCGACCATTTCGACGAGCTGGACGGGGCGCTGGCACGGCTCGGCCTCGTCTGAACCCTGTGGATGACGTCCGGATGCGCGGTTTTTCGCATCCGGGCGATTGAAATCCGCGCCGAACCGTCGTAATGAGCCCTCCTCGCATCGGAGCCCGAATAGCTCAGCGGGAGAGCACACCCTTCACACGGGTGGGGTCACAGGTTCGATCCCTGTTTCGGGCACCATTCTTCCCAAAGATCACATCGCGCGTTCCGCAAGCAGGCGGTGCGCCCTTGTCTCAGCGACAGGCTCGGCCGCGCGTGGAGCGTTCGCATCCGTTCGCGCGCATCCGCCCATGCCGTCCAGACAGGGACCCGCGTTCACGGTCCGCCCAGTGTGGGCGGCGCGTGAGCGCGGGTCCTTCCGGTCAGTGAATGCCGCCGCTCGCGGTGATGTTCTCGCCGGTCACCCAGCGGGCGTCATCCGAGGCGAGGAAGGCGACGACGCCTGCGATGTCGTCGGGCTGGCCGGCGCGGCCGAGCGGCGTGATCGCGACGAATCCGTCCTCCTGCTCCGAACCGACGATGCCCGCCGTGCGCGTGCCCTCCGTCACCACATATCCCGGGCTCACCACGTTCACCCGGATGCGGCGCGGGGCGAGTTCGTTCGCGAGCACCGCCGAGATCGCGTTCACAGCGCCCTTGGTGCCGGCATAGGCGGCCGCCGTCGGCGTGTTCACATGCGTGATGGCCGACGAGATGTTGATGACGCTCGCGCCCTCTCCAAGATGCGGCGAGGCCGCCTGCGTGGCCAGCAGAACGCCGAGCACGTTGACGTCGAACTGACGCCGGTAATGCTCTTCCGTCACCTCTTCGAGCGCGCCGAACTCGTAGACGCCGGAATTGTTCACCAGCACGTCGAGCCGGCCGAACCGCTCCACCGCCGCCTGGATCAGCGCCCGCGCGTCGGCGGCCTTGGACACGTCGCCCTTGACGGCGACGGCCGCGCCGCCCGCGGCGACGATCGCCTCCACCACCGCGTCCGCCCCCGCCTTGCTCGACGCATAGTTGACAACGACGGACGCGCCGTCTTTCGCCAGCGCCTTGGCGATCGCCGCGCCGATGCCCTTGGACGCTCCGGTCACCACCGCGACCTTGCCGTTCAGCTTCGCCATGTCTCACATCTCCGAAACGGGCGCCGCCGGGCTGGCGGCTTTAATCCCATAGTTCGGAAGTATGGAACTAACGATCGCGGATCAAGCCCCTATATGATGGAAACATGAGACCCCTGATTCACCCGGCGATCGAGGATGTGCGTCCCGAGGCGATCATCCACGCGCTGTCCGATCCGAACCGCGCCGCGATCTTCGCGACCATCATGCGCGCCGGCTGCGTGCAGGCCTGCTCCGCCGTGGCGTCGCTGGGCGACCGGGTGATCCCAAAATCGTCTCTCTCCAACCATTTCAAGGTGTTGCGCGAGGCCGGCCTGATCCGCAGCGAGCGTCACGGCGTCGAGCTGCGCAACCATTCGCGCTGGGCGGAGGTGGAGGCGCGGTTTCCCGGTCTGCTGCCGGCCATCCTCAACGCCTACGCCTCCACCATGACGTGCGGCGCGTCGGGCGCGGGCGACGCCGCCGCTTCGTAACGGCGCGCCGGCGCCGCCCGCGCCCGCCGCCTGAAGCCGCCGCCGCGGGAGGGAGGACAGGGCCTGCTGACGTAAGCTTGGTCTTCCGCCATATCCGCCACGAAGCGCGCGCCCGCAGGCCGCGCGGTGGAACCTTCCGCGAGGCCGATCGCTTCCTTCTGAAAACAGGAGGACACCATGGACCGCACGCAGGACATTCGCGACCGCGCCTACCAGATCTGGATCGAGGAGGGCCAGCCCACAGGCCGCGAACGGGAGCACTGGGAGCAGGCCTCCCGCGATCTCGACGTGGCCGGGGAGCCCGAACGGGAGCCCGCCACCGGCGCGGCCGTCGGCGGCGGCGAGAAGGCGGCCGCGACGCTGAAAGGCGCGGGCAAATCCCGCAAGCCGGCGTAAGCGCGGCGAACCTGACAAAAACACCGCGCCGGCCGATCGGGCCGGCGCGGTGAGGGCGCTTTTCTAGACACCCGGCGGACAGACTAAGCGGGTGGAAGCGGCCAAAAATGTGCTGCTTGGTCAATCAAGCGGCGCACATATGCGCGCCATGCGTTCGGAGTTTCCCCGACGCAGACCACCCGACAATGGACAGTCAGCAAGCCAACAACGTCGCGTTGCGCGATGAATTCTTCGCGCAACGGCAAGTGCGCGCGCCTGTTATCCGCGCGCTGAACATAAGATGTTTGGCAAAATGCTTGAAGTCTCTGGCGCTCCCTAGGGGATTGGCCTATCAAGCAAAATCAATATCTTAGCGCGTCCCACCGGCCAATTCTCTCTCACTGTTTTGCAATGCTTTTTTGCTCCAGTGTCCCACCGTTCAGGCGCTCCATGGCGGATGTCGCCAGCCGCTTCCGGTTGGCCCTTTTGGTGTAACGCTCGACCTCCGCGAGCGTCTGGTGGCCGGTGACGGCCATGATCTCGTGCTCGCTCGCTCCGACGTCGGCAAGCCAGGTCGCCATGCCCTTTCGAAGGCCGTGGGCGCTGCAGTGCTTCAGCCCGGCCTCGTCGCAGCGCTCACGAAACCAGTTGCCGAAACCGGCCGCCGTGAACGGCTTGCCGAACTCCGTCACCAAAAACGTCAGATGCCCGCTCGGACAAGCGGCGATGGCCGCCGCAAGCTCCGGCCGAATCGGAATGTCGACCTGGATCGGGGCGCAGTGCTCGTTTTTCGCTTGGGTGAAGACGACGCGGCCGCGACGAAGGTGCTGCGGCCCGAGCCGCGGAGCGTCCTCCCGCCGGCCGGTCGTGCAGAACAGAAGCTCCATGGCGAGCCGCGCCTTGGTGCCCAGCGGATGCCGAGCGCGGAACGTTTCGATTTCGTCAAGCGTCCACGTGTGGTGGCCCGCGGACGCATATTTCAGGCGGGCCACGCCTACGACGGGGTTGGCTGGAACGTGCTTCTTGGCGGCCGCCCATTTGTAAAGCGCGCTGAGCGCCTTCAGGCGCGTGTTGGCGACCGAGGGCTGGTTGGCGAGCTCGTCCCGCAACTCGCCGACGGCGTAGGCGTCCATGGCCGCGGCAGGCCAGAACCCTCCGTCTTTCTCGCGGCAGATGCGATCGAGGGCGCGGCGCCGCCAGCTTTGCGTGCTGACGTCGGTGCCCTTAAAGGCCGCGCTCTCGTAGTACATCAGGCACAGCGCCCGGAACGTGCCGCGGGTGCTGGCGCGGGCCGGAGGCGGCTTGCCCGCCGTGGCCTGCCCGTAGACCGCCATGAATTCGACGCCGCCAACGGGGAGCGGAAGGCGCACCTTCGGGCGGCCTTTGATCCGCACGTAATATCGGACATTGCCGTGACGGTCGACGTCGGAGCAGACATGGGTCAGGTCGACCTTCATCGCGCTTACTGTCCCCAAGGGAGCCTCTTGCGTGGAGCATCGTCCGAAAGGGCGTCAAAGGCCATATCGAGTTTTCGCAGGTCCCAGACCACACAGCCGTCGATCCTGAAAGGCTGGGGCATGCGGCCGTCGCTGACGAGCGCGTCGAACTTGCTGGGGCTCACGCCGATATAGGCCGCGGCGTCATCGCGGCGAAGTCCGCGTGGGGCGGCGGCTAATATCCTCGTGGTCGCCAAGGTCAGCCGCTCGACCGTCGGCGAAAGAGGCTCCATCTTACCCATCTGCCCGCTCCGTCTGGAGTGGCGCACCCTCTCGCCGCGCCAGCTTCCGCGACTGGTTCACCTCGCGTGTCACGCTCTCGATATGCTCGGGATTGACGCAGAGGCTGAAGACGCAGGTGTGGTCGCGGTGCTCGCCCGGCCGCAGCGGCGCGTGGCCGCCGATCACCTCGGCCGCGAAGCGGTGGGCGCGCACCACCTGCCGGCCGGTGCGGAACGAGCCGTACCATTTGCGGTTCCCCGCGCCGCGCGAGCGCGCCCCGGTCCAGAACCAGCAGCCGCAGGGCAGCTTGTCCACATAGGTCATGAAGCGGGGAATGTCGGCGGGGTTCATGGCGTGTTTGCCGACGCAGCGCGATCCATGCGCTCGATCTCCGCCAGGATCAGCGCGCCGGCCCGCACAAGGTCCTCGCGCGGTGATTTCGGCTTCCACCACGACGGGTCCCAAGGCCAGAAGCCGGTGGGGTCGAGGGCTAAGTAGCGGGTGGTTGTCCCGAGATAGGCGGACATGGCGTAGGCCGCGCCGGCGGCCGACATCTCGCCGGCGTCATGAGCGTCGTCGTGCTCGAGGGTCCAGCCCTCCGCCTCGACCTGGCGGCGTCGCTCCGCCAGCACGTCGCGCGCGGCTTCGGTGTCGGAGGTGGCCATTCGCGTGTTGTCGCGCAGCGCCAGATCCTGCGCCCGCGTCATGGCGGCGAGAATGACGAGCTGGGCGCGGGCGCTGCGCTGCGTCGCGTCGGCGCCCTCGACCGCCTCGACGGCTCGGGTCGCCTCGAGCGCGATCTCGTCCAGATCGGAGAGGCCGTGGAATTGGCGGGCTTCGCCCGGCAGGGCGCGCGCGAGCAGGTCGAGGATGCGGGCGCGGCGGTAGTCGCACAACGCCCGCAGTTCCAGGAGCGTGGGAGCCGCGGCGCGCACATCGACATCGTGCGTGCTGAGAAACTGCCGGCCGGCGGCGGACAGCCGCGCCATGCTGGTATCGAAGAGGCTGTCGTGGCTCACGTCGATCAGTCCAGCGTCGGCGGCCAGATTGAGCGTGTCAGGCTCTCCATCGCCACAGAAGTGGGCGATCCATTCGCCGGGCTCGTCGGAGGCATGTGCCCAGCCGCCGGCGCTCGCCATGATGGAAAGCATGAGGTGGACGCGTTCGCGACGCTCGCGAGGGATCATCACCGCACCTCCGGCGCGAACGGAATGTCGTCGTCCATGGGGTCGCGGTAGGTCCCGCCGCCGGAGGCGGGCGCGGCCGCGCTCTGCGTGGAGGTCCGGGCGGCGCCGTAGTCGTCCTCGCTCGCGGGCGGCGGGCGGTCGCCGCGCTGCCCGAGCATGACGATCTGGCCGGCGAAGCCGCGCAGGACGATCTCGGTGGACCAGCGGTCGGAGCCGTCGTTGGCCTGCCATTTGCGCGTCTGGATCTGGCCCTCGACGAAGACTTTCGACCCCTTGCGCAGGTATTTTTCCGCGATCTCCGCGAGGTTTTCGTTGAAGATCACAACCGAGTGCCACTCGGTGCGCTCCTTCCTCTCGCCGCTGGCCTTGTCCTTCCAGCTCTCGGAGGTGGCGATCCGCAGCGAGGCGACCTTGGCGCCGGCCCCGGTGCGGCGGATTTCGGGATCGGCCCCCAGGTTGCCGATCAGGCTGGCGCGGTTGAGCGAGCTCATGCGGCGTCCTTCTCAGATGCGGCGTCGTCGTCGGGGCGTGCGGAGCCGGGCTTGAGGCGCTGGGGCATGACGATGGCGTAGGCGCTCGTGTCCTCGCCCTTGCCGTGCAGGCTCACATGCAGGCGGCGGTCGCCGGTGAGCAGGCGGAGATCCAGCGTGTCGCCGCCGACCCCGGCGAGGGTCTGGGCCAGATACTGGCCGTTGACGCCGACCACGTAGGGAAAGGCTGCGGCGTGGGCGTCGGTCGCGGCGGCCTCCGCGTCGATGGTCATCTCCACCTCGTAGTCGCCCTCGTCGCGGTCGACCACGAGGCGGTCCTCGTGGATCGCGATCCGGATCAGCCGGCCCTTGTCGGTCCCGACCGCGAGCGCCGCCTCGATGGCGCGGGCGAGCTGCTCCCGGTCGATGGTGGCGAGCACGGGCGTGTCGGCGGCGGACGGGGCCACCCGGCGGTAATCGGGATAGGTGGCGTCCACCAGCCGCGACGACAGCGTCACGCCGGCGCAGGCGAGCCGGAAGCGGGCGGCGTCGAAGGCGATCGACGCCTCCCCGCCGGCGCCCGCGGCTTTGGTCGCCAGCGCCACGGTCTCGTTCGGCACGATCACCGGCCGCGCCACCATGGCGCCCGAGATCAGCGGCGCGTCGCGCCAGTTGAGGCGAAATCCATCGCAGGCGACCGCCCGAAGGCGCAGCCCGTCGTCCGCCTCGATCGTCTCCAGGTGGACGCCGCAGAGGTAGAAGCGCGCCTTCAGGTCGGTGCAGGCGGCGTAGGCCACGCCGTCCAGCAGTCCGGCGAGGGTCTTGCCGTCGATCACGAGCTCGGGCGCGTCCTCGCCCGGGGCGGGCGCCGGGGGGAAGTCCGCCGCCGGCAAGGCGGGCAGGCGGGCGCGGCCCCGACCGCCCTTGACCTGGGCGGAGACGCCGTCGGAGGCGATCGCCACCTGACAGCCGTCGTTGAAGCGCTTCAGCACGTCGCGCAGCGCCTTGCCGGGCAGGGTGATCGCGCCCGAGACCTCGATCGCCGCGACCTCGGCCTCGATCGCCCGGTCCAGGTCGGTGGCGGTCAGCTTCAGCTTGGGGCCGTTGGCCTCCAGCTTGACGTGGGTGATGATCGGAACGGTGGTCTTGCCCGGCAGGGCGGCGGCCACGGCGTCGAGGCCGCGGCGCAGCGCCGCGATCTCGATCAGGAGTGAGAAGGCGCTCATGCGCGACTCCGGTAGCGGTGCAGATGCTGGGCGGCGTCGACCGAGGCGGTGTCGAATCCGCGCTCGATCAGGTGGGCGGCCTCGTCCATGCGGCCGCAGCGGATGGCGGCGAGGGCCTCCGCGGCGACGTCCTGCGCGCCCGGCTTCAGGCCCAGCGACAGAAGCAGGGACTCGGTCGCGTGCGACGACAGCTCGTTCTGGTCGACGGCGCCGGCGACCAGCTCGGCCATCTCGTCCGGGTCGGCGTCGGCGAGATCCGTCACGACGAACGCGCCGCGTTCGCGCAGGATCTCGCACACGCGGTCGCGCAGGGCCTCGTCGTCGAACAGACGGCCGGCGATGACCTCGGCGGCGTCATGATCCAGGGGCGGCGTTCGGGGCGGGGCGGCGTTCGCGCTCATGTGGGTGCTCCTTCGGCGTTGAGGCGGCGGCGCAGGGCGGCTACGGCGAGCGCGACGGGCAGGAGCCGAGGACGCGGCCGATCGACGAGCCGGCGGCGACGGTGGTGCCGACCGGAAATGGCGACCAGCTCGTCGCGCCGCATCTCATGACCATGCGCAACGCGCAGAAGCCGTTCAGCGCCGGCGACGAGCCGATGCACACGCTGACGGCCGGCGGGGCGCATCCGTTTCAGGTCGCGGCCTTTTTGGCGCAGCACAACACCGGCGTCGTCGGACATCCCGCCGACGCGCCGCTTTCGACCGTCACTGGCGGCGGCGTGACCGGCTACACGCAGCAGGGCGTTGTCGCCGCTCATCTGACGAAGCAATTCGGCCAGTCGGTCGGCGCGGAGCTCGACAACTGCGCTCCGACCGAGACCGAGAAGGGCAAGACCGGCGTCGTCGCCGCCCACATGCTCAACCTGCGCGGCTCCGACCGGCGTGACGCGCCCGCGGACGAGCCGCTGCGCACCGCGAGCGGCGGCGGCAACCACGCCGCGGAGGTGCGGGCCTTTCTGGTGGCCTATTACGGTTCGGACACCGATGGGCAGGGCGTCGACGATCCCATGCGGACCGTGACCGTCCGTGACCGCCTCGGGCTCGTGACCGTCGAGGGTCAGCTTTACGAGATCGTCGATATCGGAATGAGGATGCTGACCGCGCGCGAGCGGTTCCGCGCGCAGGGCTTCCCGGATTCGTACGTCATCGACCGCGGCCATGACGGACGGCGGCTCACGCTTGAGGCTCAGGGCCGCATGGTGGGCAACTCCGTCTGCCCGCCGCTCGCGGCCGCGCTGGTCGCGGCGAACTGCGCCGACATGGCCGTCGCCGCGGAGGCTGCGGAATGAGCGATATTGCCGCCTATCACGCGCTGATCGCCCGCAAGGCGCCCCGGTCGCCGATGCGGGGCCTCGTGGGCGACCTCGACCTCAACCCCCGCCTGCGGCCGCTGCAGGCGGACGTGACGGCCTTCGCGCTGCGGCAGGGCCAATCCGCCGCCTTCCTCGACACCGGCCTCGGCAAGACGCTGGTCCAGCTCGAGTTCGGCCGGCAGGTGGTGGAAGCGACCAACAGGCCGTTCCTGCTGCTGGCGCCGCTGGCGGTGGGCGCGCAGCACGCCCGGGAGGCGGCGGCGTTCGGGATCGACGCCCGCGTGGTCCGAGAGCCCGGCGAGATCGGTACGCGCGTCTTCATCGCCGATCAGACCGAGATGGGTCGCTATCGGCTGAAGCGGGCGGCGGTGCGGCCGTTCTGGAGCTGGGTGGCGAGCTGGGCGCGCTGCGCCTCGCGCCCGTCCGACCTCGGCCATTCGGACGCCGGCTATGAGCTGCCGCCGCTCTCGATCCCGCGCCACGACATCGCCGTTGATCGCGGCGCGGGGGCCGGCCCGGGCCGGGACGGGCAGCACGCCCTGTTCCGCATGCCCGAGACCAGCGCCACCGCCCGGCATGGCGAGAAGCGCCTGACGCTCGACGCCCGGGTCGGCTTCGTCGCGGATCTGGTCGCGGCGGAGCCCGACGAGCCGTGGATCGTGTGGTGCGAGACCAATTACGAGGCCGACGCGCTCTGCGCCTCCATCCCCGACGCGCTGGACGTGCGGGGCGCCATGTCGCCCGAGGAGAAAGAGGACAAGCTCACGGCCTTCTCGCTGGGCCATGCCAAGCGGATCGTGACCAAGACCTCGATCGCAGGCTTTGGACTGAACTGGCAACACTGTGCGCGGCAGGCCTTCGCCGACCCCGGCTATTCGTACGAGTCGTTCTACCAGGGCGTCCGGCGCTCGTGGCGGTTCGGGCAGACGCGCGAGGTGCGCGCCCATGTGGCCGTGGCCGAAACCCAGATCGGCGAATGGCGCGCGATCCAGCGCAAGGCCCGCGAGCACGACGAGATGAAGGCCGGCATGGCGGAGGCCATGCGCCGCGCCGGCGTCGAAAACCCGATCTTCCAGGCCTATGCGCCGGGCTCCCCCGCCACGCTGCCCGCGTGGCTGGCGAGCCGGCCCTGAGCCGCCCCCTTTCGCAAGGAGCACCCCATGGAGCCGATGACCGGCGCGCCCGTCCTGGCGCAGCATCTGGGCGAAGACTTCGCCCTCTACAATGTGGACACGGTGGAGTTCACCGCCGCCATGCCGTCCGCCTCGGTGGACTTCTCGGTCTATTCGCCGCCGTTTTCCTCGCTCTACATTTATTCCGAGAGCGCGAGGGACATGGGCAATGTGGCGGGCGACGAGGAGTTCTTCGAGACCTACCGCTGCCTGATCCGCGAAAAGCTGCGCGTGACGCGGCCGGGACGGCTGACCGCGATCCACGTCAAGGATCTGGTCTACTACTCGAACAGCTCCGCCAACGGCGACCGTGGGCTGCGCGACTTCACCGGCGCCTGCATCCGCGCCCATATCGAGGAAGGCTGGACCTTCCACGGCCGCGTGACGGTGTGGCGCGACCCCGTGCGGGAGATGCAGAAGGCGAAGCCCGACGGGCTGCTGTTCAAGAACTTCCGCACCGACGCGGCGCGGGTGCGCTTCGGCCTGCCCGAATATGTGGTGACCTTCCGCAAATGGGCGAGTGGCATGGACGACACGCCGGCCGTGACCCACGACACCGACGAGTTCCCGCTCGAGGTGTGGCAGCGCTGGGCCTCGCCGGTGTGGATGGACTGCCGCGAGACCGACGTGATCAACGCCCGGCTGGCGCGCGACCCGGAGGCGGAGAAGCACCTCTGCCCCATGCCGCTCGACCTGACGGAGCGGCTGGTGCGGCTCTACTCCCGGCGCGGCGAGACGGTGTACTCCCCCTTCATGGGGGTGGGCTCCGAAGGCGTGGTCGCGCTGAAATGCGGCCGGCGATTCGTCGGCACGGAGCTGAAGCCGAGCTATTACGCGCAGGCCTGCAAGGAGGTGGACCACGCCGCTGAGACCTATGCGGGCGGGACGCTGTTCGACCGCGCCGCGGACGCGGAGGCGGCGGCGTGAGCGGGTTGGACCCTCAGTCGGCGCCGGCCGGCCTCCGCTCGATTTTGCTCAACGCGCCGATCGTCGCCTCGCACGAGATCGTCGATCCTCTCGCCTTCTCGCTGGAGCTCTCGGGGCTCGACCGCAACGACCAGGGCAACGCCCGCCGCTTCGTGGCGCGCGCCGGCGGCGGGTTTCTCTACGTGTCGGAGGTGGCCTGGGCGCAGTATGACGGCGCGCGCTGGAACGTGGAGGGCGGCGAGGACGCGGCGCGCCGCGCCATCCACGCGGTGTTCGAGGACATCCTGGACGAGGTCGCGGCCTGCCGCGCCCGGGTCGATGACGCCAAGGCCGAGCTGGAGGAGGAGGACGACGACGAGCGGCGGAAGAAGCTCGGGACCGAAATCGTCACCCTTCGGGCGCGTTCCGAGGAGCTGTTCAAGTGGAAGATCGCGAGTGGAAACCGGGCCCGTTACGAGAGCGGGCTCGACGTGGCGCGGCCCTATCTCACGATCGCGGCCTCGGACTTTGATCCGGACCCCTTCGCCATCAACGTGGCGAACGGCACGCTTCGGGTGCGCATGGGGCCGGACGGCCGCCCCGCCGACGACGGCGGCGACCTGATCGAGATGCGGCCGCACGCCCGGGAGGACCGCATCTCGCGGGTGGCGTCCTGCGCCTATGACCCGAAGGCGCGGTGCCCGACCTTCGACGCCTTCCTCGCCCGGGTGCAGCCCGACGCCAGCGTGCGGGCCTTCCTGCAGCGGTTCCTCGGCTACGCGCTCACGGGCGTGACGACGGAGCAGGTCATGCTGCTCAACATCGGGGAGGGGGCGAACGGCAAATCCACCCTGTTCGACCTGGTGGCGAGCGTCGTCGGCGGCTACGGCGCCACCATCGACTTCGCCTCGCTCACCCGCGACGACCACAAGCGGGGCGGGGAGCCGACGCCGGATCTGGCGCGCCTGCCCGGCGTGCGCTTCCTGCGCACCTCCGAGCCCGACGAGGGCGTGCGACTGGGGGAGGCGCTGATCAAGCAGGTGACCGGAGGCGAGCCCATCACCGTGCGGCACCTGAACAAGGGCTTCTTCGAGTTCAAGCCGGAGTTCAAGCTGATCGTCAGCGGCAACCACCGGCCGAACATCCGCGGGCAGGACCTCGGCATCTGGCGGCGGGTGCTGCTGGTGCCGTGGGACGTGATCATTCCCAAGGAGGAGCGGGACCGCGACCTTGGCCGCAAGCTGCTGGAGGAGGCTCCGGGCGTCCTGAACTGGCTGCTGGACGGGGTCCGGCTCTACGCCGAGCGTGGGCTGGAGGCGCCCGACGCCATCCGCGCCGCGACGGAAGAATACCGGCAGGACAGCGACCCGCTCGGGCAGTTCATCGCGCAATGCGTGGTGAAGTCGCCCGGCATGAGCGTGCTCGCGCGCGAGATGTATGACGCCTATGCACGATGGTGCCGAGAAAGCGCTGTGAATTCATTGAAAGAGACAAGCTTCGCCCGACGAATGTCGGATCGAGGATTTTCGCGGCGCAAGACGATGACTGCCAACGTCTATGACAACGTCTATCTTCAGAACATTCCGACCGGGCAGGGCGGCAGGTCCGGCGAGGATCTCGATTGATCGCCAACCCTCCATACCCTCCATAACCCTCCATGGAATTATGCCAGATATGTCAGATAGTTATGGAGGGTATGGAGGGTATGGAGGGTTTGGCCGAACCGCCTGCGCGCGCATGATCTAACGGCTTCTCTCTTCCTTCGTGCGTAGGTCGGAATAACCCTCCATACCCTCCATACCTTCCATAAGTCATTGAAATCATTGATGACGAAATGACGCAAACCCTCCATGAACCCTCCATGAACCCTCCATTGCGGTTGAGGCAGGCGATTTCGGTCGAGGACCTGCTGATCTGGGCCTATCGGGAGAAGCAGATCGATCGGGCCATGGCGCGGATGGTGGTCGGCAACGGTCCGAGCGGCTTTCATGCGTCCGGCGTCTGGCGGCTGGGCGCCCGGGTGGAGGGCGGCCCGGCCCGGTTCGGTCTCTCGCTCGACGACGACGCGGTGCGCGTCCACGCCGCCGTGTCCTGGCTCGCCGTCCTCGAGCCGGAGGCCGCGGCGCTGATCGTGCGCCACGCCCGCACCGCGACCGAACCGGAGTGGCACGGTCGCGAGGCGGAACGGCTCGCGCCCCTGCGCCGCGGCGGCCGCGTCTGCATGGAGCTCGACGCCCGCCGCCGCGCCGTCGCCTGCCGGGTCGTGCCGTTGGTCGATCCGGGCCTCGTCCGATTCGGGCGCGAACAGTGGACGCGGTGGCGCGCAGGCCTGGTTCTGATCGCCCGCGAGCTGCGCGGCGCGCTTTGGTCCTACGAGGTCGCGCGCTGCCGTCCCATGATGGAGCCTTGGAAATCAGGGGCTCGCGGCACGGCCTTCATCGCCGTCGACGAGGCCGCTTGACAAAGTGCGACTAAAACTTGACCCTGAACCCGGCCCGCACTGCGCGCCAAGCCCGCCCCGACTGAGTCGCGGCGGGCTTTTTCGTGTCCGGGCCATCCGGAATGGGGCGCACTTGACCCCTCCATAGGCTGCTAATCGATCCGAACGGGTCCTTCCCCGCCTTCCAGCCGAATGCGGTGGGCTTTAGCGCTTTTGTTCGCCAGTTGAGCGGCCAGTCAACATCGTTGACCCGATTGACGATTAAAGGATGACGAGATGACGGCGGCGGTTGACGTGCCCTCGGGTTACGTGACTGCGGCCGAATACGCGCGCATGCGCGGCGTCTCGAAGCAGGCGGCGTCGAAGTGGCCGCTTGTTCGGGTCGAAGACCCGCGGCGTCCGGGAAAATACTTGGTGGACGTCGCCGCGACCGACGCCAAGCGCGCCGTCGAGCAGAACCCGCTCAAGCGGATGGCGCCCACCGCCCCCGCGCAGGGCGAAGCGCTCGCGGCGTCCATCGCGCCTGCGGCCCTCTCGCCGGCCCTGGACGCCGATCGCGCTCAGGCGCGGTCCTCGCGGGCGGAAAAGGAGCACTGGTCGGCGCTGAACGAGCGCCTGGGCTATGGCGAGCGCGTGGGCGCGCTCGTGAGCCGCGCTCAGGTGGAGCGCGCCCAGGCGGAGATCATGCGCTCGCTGCGCACCAACATGATGGCCGTCGGCGCGCTGGTCGCGCCGAAGGTCGCCGACGAAAGCGACCCGCGCGCGGTGCGGGCGCTGATCGACGCCGCCGTGCGACGCGCGCTCTCGGGCGCGAGCGTCGACATCGACAAGCTGGCGGAGGCGGAGGACGCCGCCGCCGAAACGGAAACCGCGCCGGACGGAGCGCCGACCATGGAGGACGCCGATGCCTGATCACGCTTTCGACGTGTCCTTCGCGGCGGAGCTGTCCGACGTGGGGTTCCTCTACCGCGCTGCGGCGGCGGCGATCCGCCCCGAGGCTCCGCTCACGGTGAGCGACTGGGCGCTGCGCCATCGCCGGCTGTCGGCGGAGGCGTCGAGCCAGCCGGGGCCGTGGACGCACGACGCCATGCCGTATCTCGTGGAGATCATGGACGCGCTCGGCCCGGAAGATCCGTGCCACACGGTGACGCTGATCAAGCCCGCCCAGTCCGGCGGGTCGGCGGCGGGCGAAAACTGGCTCGGGCACATGATGTGCCGCGAGCCCGGCCCGGCCATGTACGTCCAGGCCACCATCAAGGCGGCCAAGGACTGGAAGACCGAGAAGTTCGATCCGATGATCCGTGACAGCGACGCGCTCGCGCCGGCGAAGGGCGGCGTGGTGGCGCCGCAGAAGTCGCGGGACGGCAAGGGCACGACGAGCGACCGCATCGTGTTCAACGGCGGCTTCATCCTGCTCGCCGGGGCGAACAGCGCGGCGACGCTGCGCCAGCATTCCATCCGCTACGTGTTGAAGGATGACATCGACGCCTGGGACGACATGGCCGGCCGCGAAAGCGATCCGGACAAGATGGCCGACGCCCGGGTGAAGTCCTACCGGCGCTTCGGCCTGTCCAAGGCGTTCGAGGTGTCGTCGCCGGTGGAGAAGCAGCGCTCGCGCATCGCGCGCAAATACGCAGCGGGCGACCGTCGGCGCTGGCACATGGGCTGCACGGCCTGTGGCGCGCTGACGGATTTCGAGTGGGAGGACGTGGTCCGGGAGCCGGTGGCCCCGTTCCGCTGCCGGCTCGTCTGCCCCACCTGCGGCGCGGAGCACCGCCAGGGAGACCGGGAGGCGATGAACGCGCTCGGGCTCTGGATATCCACCGCGCCGGACGCGGACGGCGTCGTGCCGCCCAAGACGATCGCGTCCGACGAGATCGAGGCGTGGCGCGGTCGCTTTCCGAACGGCCGGAACGGCCGCAAGAGCTACGCCATCACAGGCGTGATGAACTACCTCGAGACCTGGGACCATCTGGCGGAGAAGGACGTCGACGCCGGGACCGACCCGGTGGCCCGGAAGGCCTTCGAGTGCGACGATCTCGGCCGGGACTACGACGCCAAGGACGCCGTGGTGGCGTGGGAAATCCTGTCCGCTCGGCGCGAGGGCGACTGGACCCTGCGCAGGGCTCCTGTGGGGCCGCTGGCGTTCACGCTGGGCGTCGACGTGCAGGGTTACGGCGTCTACGTGGAGTCGCTGGGCTGGGGGCCGAACCGTGAAAACTGGCTGATCGACGCCCAGCTCCTGCCCGGCGAGACCGACGCCTCGGGTGAGGGCGCATGGGCGCGGCTCGCGGACTACGTGGAGCGCGGCGTGCGCCTCGCCTCCGGCGCCCGCGTCCAGTTCGATCTGGTCGGCGTGGACTCCGGCTACAACGCTGAAGCTGTCTACGACTTCACGCGCAAGCGGGTGAACTGCATCGCGGTCAAGGGCAAGGACGGCTGGAGCCGGCCGGCGATCTACCGCGCGGAGAGCGCGGACATCCTGAAGGGCGGCCTCTCCGCAGGCAAGGCCAGCAAGGCCGGCGTCAAGGTCTGGCTCATTGGCGGCTGGTCGCTCAAGTCCGCGATCATGGTCTATCTCTCCCGCGGGCTTGAGGCGGCGGAGCCGGGCCAGTCGGCGCCCCGGGGCTATTGCCATTTCCCGGCGGACACGTCGGAGGACTACTTCCGCCAGCTCACCTCCGAAAGCGTCCAGCTCGAGAAGGACAGCTCCGGCGAGCCGCGCCGGGTCTGGGTGAAGCACGGCGCGAACCACTATCTGGACTGCCGCACCTACAACGCCGCGCTGTCGCATTTCCTGAACCTCTGGAACTGGCCGGAGGAGCGCTGGGCGGAGCGCGCCGCGCAGATCGCGGCGCTGTCGGCGCCGGCGCAGACCAGCCTGTTCGGCGACGACGCCGCGGGCGGCCGCGAGGTCGTCGTGGTTCCGGAGCCTGTCGACGGCGCTCCTGACGCTCCCGTGGCGGAGGCGCCCGACGCCACTCCGCCCGCGCGGTTGCGCGCCTCGCCCTTCGCCGGTCTCGACCGGCTGGCCCAGCTCAACCGTTAAGGCCCGCGCCCATGACGCTCGAAGAGATCGACGCCCAGATCCTGGCGCTCGAGGCGGCGAAGCGCGCGCGTCTGATCGGCGGCCAGGCCACCGACGTGTCCTATGGCGGGCAGATCGCCGCCAAGCTCGCGGTGGCGACGCTGACGGAGGTCGAGCAGGAGCTGGTCCGGCTGCGGATGCTGCGCGCCAGGCTCGCCGGCGAGCCTTCGCCCGTGCGGCCGGTGGTGGCGGGCTTCGGTCCCCGATGACGGCGCAGGCGAAACCCCGCGTCCGGGTACGGGCGGGCTCCCGCCCCATGGCCTTCGGCGGGGCGTCCTACGCCGCCGCCGACCTGACGGCCCAGTCCGTGGCCGGCTGGGTTCCGCCGCTGCTGTCGGCGGACGGGGAGTGGCTGGGCGAGCGCGACCTGTCGGTGGCGCGCATCCGCGACCTGATCCGCAACGACGGCTGGGCGCAGGCGGCGGTGGACCGCCAGGTCGACATGACGGTCGGAGCGACGTTCCGGCTCAACGCCAAGCCGGACGCGGTGTCGCTCGGGATCGGCCAGGACGAGGCGGACGCCTTCGCGCTCAGGATCGAGGCCAAATGGCGCAAGTTCGCGGAGGACCCGACGTTTCGGGCCGATGCGGAGCGCGACCTGCCGGTGGCGGGCCTGATCGGGCTCGCGGCCCGGGAGCTGGTGTCGGTGGGCGAGGCCGTCGGCCTGCTGCGCTGGATTCCGCGGCGGGGATGGCCCTTCGCCACCGCGCTGCAGATGGTGGACGCCGACCGGCTGTCGAACCCCTACGGCGTGGCGGACGACGACGAGCTTCGCGGCGGGGTGGAGTACGATCGGGACAACGCCGCGGTCGCGTATCACTTCCGCGACGGGCATCCGAGCGACTGGTACGTGGGCGCCAAGGCCCACCACTGGACCCGGATCGAGCGGTTCGAGCGCGTCGGCGACTGGGACCGGCCGAAGGTGCTGCACCTGAAGGAGAAGCGCCGGCCCGGGCAGGGGCGCGGCGTGTCGCGGCTGGTGTCGGCGCTGGTGAAGCAGCGCCTGCTGGCGAAATACTCGGAGTCCGAGGTCAAGGCCGCGGCGCTGAACGGCTCCGTGGTCGGCGCGATCTACACCCAGATGGGGGCCGAATACGCCGCCGAAGCGCTCGGGCAGACGCCCGGCGGCGACGGCGTGGACTGGGGCGCGTTCAACGACGCCCGTCGCCAGTTCTACGGCGACCGGCGGGTGCTGGATGAGGCGCGCTTCGTCACGGTCGCCGACCGCGAGCCGGGCGAGGCGATCTACTTCGAGATCCCGCACTTCCCCCACATGGACTACATCACGCCGAAGGACCTTCAGGACATGGTCACGGTGCTGGGGCGCGCGGGCGTGCGGCCCCGCACCCTCGACGACGAGATGGTCAAGCGCCTGTTCACCATCATGAACAAGCACAAGATCACCCGTGAATATGTTCGCTCGGGCGCGCTGAAGGGCCTGATCAAGGACGGTCGCGGCCGGGTGCTCTACGACCTCTACCAGGCGTTCGGCATCACCAAGAAGGTGGTGGATTTCGAACTGGACGACGCCAACACCGACGTCAACGCCAAGTGCGACGAGGTGCTCGGGCACATGCAGGACAACATCCGCGGCGAGACCATGACCGGCGCGGAGGCGATCGTGTCGCCCGAGTTCTTCAACAAGCTCGTCGGGCATCCCAACGTGGAGAAATACTGGCTCCAGACCCAGTTCGCGGGACAGCTGGCCGCGACCGAGCGCCAGCGGCTCGGTGGCCAGTGGGGCCGTCTGTTCGAGCATCAGACGCTGCTGTTCCGGGAGTATCGCGGGTCGGCGCCGATCAAGAGCCCGGCCGGCGGCGTGACCAACGAGCGCTTCGTCGCCGCCAACAAGGGCCACGCCTATCCGACCGGCACCCAGTCAGCCTTCGCGACCTATGACGCGCCGCCCCACGACGTGCGCTACGCCAACCTGCCCGGGATCGAGGTCTCGATCTCGCCCAAGGTGCTGGACCACGGCGCGGGCGTGGAGCTGCAAAGCCAGTCCAACCCGCTGGCGCTCTGCCGCCGGCCGGAGGTGCTGGTGGAAGTGACCACGGACTGACCGGAGCGGAACAGGACCCATGCGAAACGGGGCGCTTCGGGCGCCCCGTTCGCGTTTGGAGGCGGCGATGCGGGCGGATCTTGCGGACATGGCGGTGGCGAGCGCGTTCGACGCGCTCGGAGCGGCGGCGACCTATCGCGCCCCCGGCGCGGCGGACGCGCTTCCCTGCCGGGTGATCCTGAAATCGGGGGACCAGGAGATCGAGCCCGGCGCGGCTCGCCTCAACGTGGGGTCCGGCATGCTCGACGTTCGCCTGTCCGAGGTCGCGCGGCCCGTCCGAGGCGGCCTGTTTACGCTTGGCGCCGACATCTGGCGGGTGATGGGCGATCCGAGGCGCGAGGACCCGCTGCGGCGCGTCTGGACCTGCCCCGTGCAGCCGGCGGGGGCCTGATCATGCGTCTCGTGGCGGCGATCGACGGCGGCGCGGGGTCTTTGCGCGGCTACATGGAGTCCCGGGCGGCGGTCGCGGCCGGCGGGCTGCGCGCCGCGGCGGGTATGGGCGCCCGGGAAGGCGTCGCGCGCTATCGGGCGAACGTCCTTGCAGGCGGGCTCGGGCCGCGGCTCGCCAACACGGTGCGCGGTCTCGTCTATCCGAAGGGCGCGACCGAGACCCTGTCGCCGGCCGCCTTCATCTTCTCCCGTGCGCCGCGGATCGTCGCCGCCTTCGAGCAGGCCCCGACGATCCGGCCGGTCAAGGGCTCGAAATTCCTCTGGATACCCACCGAAAACGTGCCGAAGCAGGGCCGGCGGCGCATGTCGCCGGGCCGCGTCGAAGAGATTTACGGCGATTTCGAATACGTGCCCTCGCTGGTCAGCCGCGGGACCTTTCTCGCGGTCGTGCCGGCCGTGCGGTCGAAGTCGCGCACCGGGTTTCGGCAGGCCACGGTGAAGCGGCGTGAGTCGGGGCGGGGCGTGACGCGCATCTACCCGGCCAACCTGCTGACCGATCGCGACACGGCGGCGTCCGACGCCATCGTCACCTTCCAGAGCGCCGGCTACGCCCCCGAGGGGCAGCGGTATTTCGAGATCGACCCGGCCCGGGTGGGGACGTCCGGGGCGCTCTCGGTGCGGCGCCTGAGCGCGGAAAAGGACCTCCGGCACGTCATTCCGCTCACGATCAAGGTGGCGCAGCCGGTGACGGGTTCGCCGGCGCTGCCGATCCACATGATCGGTGACTCGATCACGAACCGGCAGCAGCCCTCGCTGGTGCGGGACCTCCTGACGGCGCTTGGCTATGCCCCGAGCTTCATCGGCACCGTGCCTTCGTCGGGCAGCGCGACCAGCTCGACCGACGCCTCCGGGCCGCTCGGGGAGTGCCGAGAGAGCCGGGCCTTCAGCGACTACACCTACGAGGATCTGGACGGCGAAGTGGTCGCGCTCCCGGCCGGGCAGGAAGCCGCCTACATGGCGATGAGCAAAGCGGACAAGCTGACGATCAACCCTTACGTCCGACCGTCGACGGGCTCCGATCCGGTCGAGAACGTGTTCAACGGCCACATCTTCGATTTCGCCTTCTACCTCGCACGCTTCGGGCTCCCGACGCCGGCCGTGGTCTGGATCAACCACGGCACCAACGACCGGTCGGAGGAGAGCAACCTCACGACGCTCATGCGGCAGGTGGACAACGGCGTTCGCATCCTCGCGGCCTCGATCCGCGCCGCCGCGCCGAACGCCGTGATCCTCTTCGGCATGCCGGCGATGCCCATGGGCGTGAACGCCGACCTCAACTTCACGGCGGAGAACCGCTTCATCCTCGCCAAGATCATCGAGCGGACCCGCGCGTTCGGCGACGCGCGCATCCGGGCGGTGGGGGCGTGGGCCCACATGAGCGCGGACGGCTACCCGTTTGACGTCTCCGCGGTCAACGCCGCCACCGGCGTCGCCACCACCACCATCAGCGATGGTCTTCATCCCGCCGCGCCCACCGGCCGCGCGCAGCTCGCGGCCGTGACCGCTGCGGCCATCGCCGCCGCCTTTCAGGAGATGTGATCATGACGCAGCTTTGCCTCGCCAAACGGCAGGCCAACCCGTCGCCGTCGTGGCAGAAGCACCGCAAGAAGGACGCCATGCTGCCGGTGTCGGGCGCCGACATCATCGCCTTTCCGGGCGTCAACGCGGCGCAGACCGCGTTCAACTACGCCAAGGGCAAGGCGGCGCTGACGCCGGTCGGAGCCATCGTCTACCGCGACGGCTACGCCGAGCTGACGCAGGGCTCGCGTTACATCGACACGGCCTATCCGGAGACGGTCGAACACACGATCATCGTCGTGGGCCGAGCCGTGGGCGTGACCGGCACCGGCAATCAGGCGTGGCTGATGACGACCAACGGCGGGACGGCCGGCGACCCGACCGACTTTGGCGCGTCGCTGTTCGTCCGCGAGGCCGGCGTGGGGCTCCGCGCCTCCGCCGGGTTGCAGACAGCGGCGGCGCCGCCCGTCAGCACGAACTGGCTCTCCGGGCTGACCGCCGACCCGCTGACGAGCTGGGGCTTCGTCTACAGCCGCTGCCGCTCCACCGACCTGACGGTGGGAAACAAAACCACCGGCTCCATGCTGATCGACGCCACGCCGGCGGACGCGCGCGTCGTGTCCGGCCGCAACTGGCGCGCGGGCGGGAACTACGCGTCGAGCGGGACCGGACGGTGCGACGCCGCCGCGATCATCACCTTCCCCTTCGCCTGCTCGGACGATCACATCCACGCGCTCTTCTTGTTCACCCAGAAGATCCTCGCGGCGCGGAAGAACGCCGCGGGCGCATCGATCGCCATCACCATCTGAGGAGGCCGCTTTGGCTGAGACTTATCTCGTCGTCGCCAACGGCGTCGTGACCCAGACCATCGTGTGGGACCCGGAAGTTGGCCTTCCCGAGGGCGTGATCCCGGCGGGCAGCTCGGGAGCTGCCGTGGGGTGGGGCTACGACGTCAACAGCGGCCGGCTCACGCCGCCCGCCGAGTAAGGAGCACGTCATGAGTCAGCTCATCCCGGCCGGGCCGCGCGCGACGCCCGGTGGCTTCCGGTTCGACGTGGGCTCAATCCCCGGCGCCTACGCGAACGCGTTCCGGACCCACCGGGGCTACCTGACCTCCAATCTCGCCCAGGGGCGGAGCCGAAACGTCAGCCGGGTGACCGGCGCGCCCACGATCAGCGGCATGTACGCCCATTTCACGGGCGCGCGGGACTTCGTGGACGTGGACTTCACCGAGAGCGCAAGCTGCAGCGTCTTCATCGCGGCCCGCCTGCCCGGCGCGGGAAGCGGGGGCGCAAGCAAAGGCATCCTGCTGTCCGCGCGCGGACCGAGCCTCGCCGATCCCAGCCGCGAGGCGGGCCTGGTCGTGCGGCAGGACAGCGAAACCACGATCCGCGCCTACGCCAACTGGACCAAAGGCGACGGCACGCAGGACCTCTACATCCGGGACGCGCCTTACACCCCCGGGGCGTGGATGCTGCTGGAAGTTAAAGTTGGGCCGACCTACCTCGCGCTCTTCAATCACACGCTCGGCGGCGGCGCATCGCGGAACGACATCGTGGGGACCCGCGAGGTGTCGGGGGCGCGCCTTCGGGCCGGCAGCGGATCGGTCGGGTCGGTCTACGCCGGCGACGTCGACATCGCTTTCGTCTACGCCGCGCCGGCGCAGTTCGCGGCCACGCTGAGCGGCACGATGGTGGCCGACCTCAAGGCGAAAAAGATGGCGCCGGTGGGCATCGAGGTCTGACCCAACCCCTCCGGCCCGCGCGAAGCGGGGCCACCTCTGACCGTCTTTTTCATTTCGCCCGCGCGGTGGCCGCGCGCGGGTGGTCGATCATGGCCGCGGAGGAGGCCGCCGACCGCCAAGTGGACCACCTATGATGACCTGCTCAAAATGAGTCGTCTTTGGCAGCTTCTTCGGCAAGCGCCTCCAACTCTTCCGGGGAAATCTCATTTCCTTCGGGCGCACTTATGACGATTGATTCGGCTCCGAATTCGATCAAGGCCCGATACGAAACAAGAGCATCCTGTGCGTCGTGACAAAGCACGTGCGCTCGTCCATCGCCAGAGCCACTGCTTATCTTGTACAAAATCTCCACCTCATTTTAAGCAAATGTCATAAAATGCCGCACACGTAATTATGCCACTGTCGACGACTTCGTGACGCTTTTAATTTGGGGTCTTACGCCCGCTCCCATCGCCCGATGTTTGCTCGGGGACATGGAGCCGGGCGCCGGCATGGGGACGCAGGAAACGCCCGGCTCCATGGCGCGAAGACGTCCCCCGAGCATCGCGCGCCCGCCTTGTAGCAAGCGGGCGACGACAAGCAATGCGTCAAACCCGACTGTCCCGGTCCGCTCGAAGCGGGCTGTTTGCTGCTGGGACACACGGAGCCGGACCGGAGGAATCGAGGGGGGGATCCGGTCCGGCTCCGAGGCGTGGAGATGTTGGCCAGGCCCCCACGCGCGGGCACCGTAACGAGCAAGCGACAACAAGCCAACCGCAATGCGACGGGGCAGATCATCGCGGCGGGTGCGTCTGTAAAAAAACACGGAGCCGGGTCGCCAAGTGTGGTGAACGGCGCCCCGGCTCCGTGGCGGGTGACTGCCCCCCGTCGCCGCGCGCGATCCTTCTAGCGAGCGACCGACCACAAGCCAATGATAATTCCGACGCGGTTATGGGAATTGCCCCCGCTGCTGCCGCCCCGCCATCGCGCGGGGCTTTTTCATTTCAGGAGAGACGACATGGACGCAGCCGCATTCTTCGCGGCCGTGCGGGCGGAGCCGTTTGGTGGCACGCTCCCGCAGAAGGCCGTGGATGGCCTGACCGCCATCCTCAAGGGCTGGAGCCTGTTCGGCGACGGCGACCTGCGCAAGCTCGCCTACATCCTCGCCACGGCCTTCCACGAGGCGGACCGCTTCCGCACCATGGAGGAATACGCCTCGGGCGCGGCCTACGAGGGACGGAAAGACCTGGGCAACACGCAGGCCGGCGACGGGAAGCGGTTCAAGGGCCGCGGCTTCGTGCAGATCACGGGCCGCCGCAACTACGCCGACTGGTCGGAGCGCACGGGGTACGACCTCGTCCGGCTTCCCGAGATGGCGGCGGAGCCAGCCCTCGCAGCCCGCATTCTGGTTCAGGGGTCGATCCTCGGCACCTTTACCGGCAAGAAGCTTGGCGACTACATCGCCGCGGCGAAGGCGGACTACACGAACGCGCGGCGGGTGATCAACGGCACGGACAAGGCCGCGCTGATTGCCGGCTACGCGACGAAGTTCGAGGCGGCGCTGAAGGCGGCCGGCTATGGCGTCAAGCCGGTGACTGCAGATGCCGAGCCCGCTCCCGTACCCGACGACCGCGCCGCGCGCCTCGCGGAATTCGACGCCGCCTTCGCCGCCGCGAACGAGGCCTTCGTCAACCTGCGCCTCGCGAGGGAGCGGCTGTGAGGCGGGCGGATTGGGCGCCGACCCCCTCACAGCCGCGGCCGTGTGCGGGCCAACGGAATGCCCACGGCCGATCCCACTTCTACCGCGCAGCGCCCCCGAAGGTCGACCCCCACGACCCCTACGAGCCGCCGCTCCCGCCCGTGCCCGGCGCGGACGATGGCGCGGACGCGTGAGCGGCGGGCGGCGACCATTCTTCCGACATCGGCAAATTGGTCTTTGGAGGACCATCCATGCTCGACCTTCTGAACGAAATCTGGACCGGCCTGCGGCCCCACGTGGTCGAAACTGCCGTCGTCATCGGCGCCGCCATGCTGGCCTTCGCGGGCGGCAAGGCGCTCGAAGCCCTCAAGACCATCAAGGACCGCGAGCTGGCGCTGAGCCTCTACCGCACGATCGAGAACGGCCTGAAGGCGATCATCGCGCGGCGCGCGCTCACCGGCGCCGACCTTGGCCCCACCACCACCCCTGTGATCGTCCGAGAAGTGATCGACTTCGCCAAGGACAACAACCCCGCGGCGGTGACGAAACTCGGGCAGTCCGACGACGCCCTCCACGAGAAGGTGCTGGCCCGCCTGCCGGAGGCCAAAGCCGCCGTCGTGGAGGCGGCCGCGAAGGTGCTGGCGCGCTGAGCGGCGCCGCCTGCCTGAAGGATCCCGCATAGCATGGCCGATCACCACTCCGCGGAGGGGACAATGCCTCACCAGATGCCGCAGCTCACCCGGACGCCCGCCGTCGACTGGATCAAGATCGCGCCTTACGTGACGCTGCTGCTGAGCGTCGTCAGCGGCGTCCTCGGCGTGGGCATGTGGCGGATGATCGACCAGATCAGCGACACCGCCAAACTTGCGGCCACCAACGCGGCCGCGATCGAGCGTATCGACAGGGACCGGGCGTCCCGCATCGCCACCACCAACAGCGCGATCGAGCAGCTGGAGCGCCGGACAGGGCCGCTCGACGCGATGATGAAGGACATCGGCCGGCTCGAAAGCTCCCGCGACCAGCTCGACGCGCGGCTCACGCAAGGCCGGGACGAGCGCCTGGCCGACACGGCCCGGCTGGTGGAGGCGATGGGCTCGCTGCGGACGGAGGTCGCGCTGCTGCGGCAGGAGCAGTCGCAGCTCCGGCAGGCGGTCGAGGCGCGGGACCGGGAGGATCGGCCGATGGTCCCGCGGAGGTCGGACCTCGTCCTGCCGGTGTGGCGCGGGCCGGGGTGAGCGAGAGGCCGTCATGTCCAAACATCAGGCATTGCAGCCCTAGGAAATGTCGGCAAAACTACGTCGTCAACCGTATGATATAGGATTTTGCGGATGACAAACGTAGAATTAGTAGGTCGGCTCGCGGCGGCAGCGGCCGCAGGTAGTATTGTTGGCGTCGAGCGCGAGCGTCTGCTTTGGGCTGCGGGCCTTAGAACGCATATGCTCGTTTGCGTCGGGGCCTGCTTGGCAATGATCGTGTCGGCTTACGGGTTCGAGGACCTTCTATCCTACCCCAATGTGTCGCTAGACCCTTCTCGGGTTGCCGCGCAGGTTGTCTCAGGCGTCAGTTTTCTTGGGGCTGGAACGATATTGCTGCGGGGAGAGGTCGTGCGCGGCCTTACCACGGCGGCAAGTCTATGGAGCGTTGCTGCGGTTGGTCTGGCAATTGGGGGTGGCCTCTACGTGCCGGCCATCGCCGCGGTCGCTCTCATCGTTGGCATTCTAGCAGGCGTGAAGCCGCTAGAGGAGCGATACCGAGACCGATTGGCGATTAAAGAAGTCAAGTTGAAAGCCCCTTCAGGTGCATTGACGATCGAGGTTCTTAACCACGTTGCGGGGCTTAGAGCTTCCCGCGTGCGGCAATTTCTTGTGCGGCCTCACGCAGAAGTCGGATATGAAGAGATAACGATATCTTTTGTCCGACTATCAAAAACAAGCGTTGATGAAATAGCTGACCGTTTGTCCGAAATGGATGGAGTGCAGTTCGTCAGCGATGACGCCATCTAATATGGCCTGCTCGCCGCGACTTCACCTCCCGGGCCTTCGCCAGCGAACGACTTCCGCCAGCGGCGCCTGGTTCACCATCAGCAGGTCAGCCCAGAGCTGCGCCAGCTCGTGGCGACGGGCGGCGTGCAGGCAGCGGCTTTGACCTCGTCATTCGGCGCATGACTCAGCATGAGGTCGATCACCGCCCGGTCTGGCTCGAAGCGGTGAAATGAGGCCCATCAGCTGTAAGGCCTGCCCTCCAGCGCTCGGGCGATGCGAAGGAGCAACCCGAAGAAAATGATAAGCGATCCGTAATACACGACCATCTGCACGAGGCTGGCGACGCCGCTCTGGGAGCCTCCGGCTGCTGCGATTGTGACGTCCACACCCCGCTCGGCTAGCCACGTGGCGATTGTCGGATCGGCCGGAAGGGTCGCGACGACAGGGTTGCCCTGGGCGTCTCGCCCGATGAGTTCGTTGTCATAGATGGTCGCTGACTTCAGTTCGGCGCTCATGGCGCGAAGGGCCGTGTAGGTGATGTGCCGACCCCTAGGCGGCTCTGGCGATTGAAACAGCATCGCGAGCGCGGCGAGTGCGGCGAGCGCCACTCCAAGGATCACGACATTTTTCGGAGTGAACATGCGCTTGCCTTCGCCGCTTTTGTTGCAGTTTAGCAGCCACTAGGATCTGTCCGCACGGCCGTCAGAGTGAGCAAGCCAGGCCCAATAGGCCATGAAAGCGGCTATACCCCACGTCACAGCGACGCCGCCAAGCGTGAGCCGGCCCATCCACCATAGGCCAACGCCTACGCAAGCGAGCGCGAGGCCGGACAGCAGCATGAACAACACGGGCGCGGTCTCGCCGAACGGAACGCTGGCTTCGCCGCTCCATCGGGCGCCCTCCGTGGCCCAGGCCTGAGCGGTCATCGCGTCGGGATCGACGCCTACGCCCGCCGACTTCACATGGTCCCAGCCGGACGTCCCGACGATCTTTCCCGAGCGGGCGGCGAGCGCGAGGGCGGCCACGACGGAGGCGAGTATCCACGCGCCTCCGCCCATGACAGCGGCAAAGTCCTGCGGGCCGTCGTTGGAAGCGAGCAGATAGCCGGCCACACCGCCGAAGATCAGCGCGATCGTGAGGAACACGGCGGCGACGAACAGCGTCACGCGCCGGCCCGCTGTTTCAGATGGCGGAGCGTCGGACATGATCGGCTTATAACGTCATGGCCGGGCGAATCGCCAGAGGCGTCCGCAGGCTCAGCTGCCGCTCCGGACGTCGTCCGCGGCAATCATTCGAGCGACTTCCGTCTGCACATCGTGGATCAGCACTTCCGCCTCGCGCTCTTGGCGCGCTCGCTCGATGGCCTCGGACGGGTTGCCAGTCACCACCCGAATTCATACTTGTTCCTGATGTGTTCTCGTGGAATCCATGGTCTCAATCAGGCCGGGAGATGAAGATGACACGAGAGGCGGGCGCCGCTGGCGCGGTTGAGGAACTGTTTCAGGATGAGCCCTTGGCCGCAGAAGCGGCCAAGATCGAGTGGCTTATCGAGCGCGCGCACGGCGATCCACGCGCGGCCATAGGCGAGCTTTTGGTGCGCTTAGCAGAGGTCGAGCGCGCACGCGCGGCGGCGGAAGCGGCGGCGTCGCTCGGATATCGGCGGAGGCTCCAGCCGGAGCGGCAATCGTGACTGAGACGACGCTTGGTCAGGCGTACTTCGACGCCTGGCGCATCCCGGTCCGCTGCGCTCAGGGATGAAGTCTATCAGCGAATGCGTCCACGCCGCTGAACTGGACTTGGCCTCGCTCGTCTGGACGCGGGGTTGAAAATTCCTCGTCTCCATGCCGCCGGACCGGCTGCCGCGCCCAAGCTGTGGCTCGCGTAGGCGCGCCGCACGGACATCAGGAGAACGAGAAGTGTCCCACCCAAATTCGGATGTGTCCCACTTCTCTGTAAATGGTTGATATCTCTCGCCTATTTAAAGGCATGGCGCTCCCTAGGGGACTCGAACCCCTGTTTTCGCCGTGAGAGGGCGACGTCCTAGACCGCTAGACGAAGGGAGCAGCGGAGAGGCGCTTCCTATAACCGGGGGCCGGCCGGGCCGCAAGCGCCCGGGCGGATTTTTTGTCGAACGGGCTGTGGAAAACCCAAAGGAGCCCGCGATCTCAGCGCAACGGCGCGGCGGCGGGGGCGCCGGGGGCGAGGTCGAGGCGGCCGGTCTCCGTCAGGGTGGCGGCGTCGTAGAGGCGGAGCGAGGCGCGGCCGTCCTTCTCGATCGCCACGATCAGCCGGCCGGCGTCGGCGGCGACGCCGAGCACCCGCG
>NZ_JBHTMX010000004.1:0-66376 GCF_042679725.1 Methylopila musalis | reverse complement strand
CGGCCGCCGCCTCCGACGTGGCCGCCGACCAGCCGGACGTGGCGCTGGCGCCTGCGCCGGTGAACTCGCCCGAGCCTGTCGACGCCGCCGCGCCGGACGCGCCAGAGCCGGTCGCTGCGAACCTCGCCACGCCTGAGACCCCGGACGACGTTCCGGCCGCGGCGAACGCCGAGGTCGAGGCTGACGCGAAGGTTGAGGCTGAAGCGGACGTGGCGCCCGAGGCCGAGCCGGACGCCCCGGCGATCGCGGCCGACGACGAGCCGCGCCGCACGCCGGAGCTCGAAGCCGTCGCCGAAGACCCGGCCCGCCCCCGCCGCACCGGCTGGTGGAGCCGCCGGTCCGGCGAGGACTGACCCGGACCGCGCGTCCGGGTGCGGCTCACGCCCGATCGCTTCCAAACGAAAAACGCCCGGCTCAGCCGGGCGTTTTTGCATGGGGTGGATGGGTGGTCCGGAACGGTGAGGGTCTCTGGCAGCGCGGTGAACCACTCGCGCCCCGATCTTACTCGCCGGGCCGCCCTTTCCTTGTCCCGGCCTTGAGCCGGGACCCATTTCCGCCGACGCGTCCGGATCACACTCCACGCTCGCAGCTCAATTCTGCACGTGGAGACGTTTCTGGGTCCCGGCTCAAGGCCGGGACAAGAGGAGGGAGACGCCGATCAGGGCTCTTACGCGAATGCCGGGCGGCTTGCGCCCGCGCGGCGCGGCGGGGCCGCCGCGCCTCTATGAACGGCGAAGCGCGCACCTTTTGTCCCGGCCTTGAGCCGGGACCCATTTCCGCCGACGCTTCCGGATGACGCTCCACGCTCACAGCTCAATTCTGCATGCGGAGACGTTTCTGGGTCCCGGCTCAAGGCCGGGACAAGCGGAGGGAGACGCCGATCAGGGCTCGTCACGCAGATGCGCCGGCAGGTCGTGTCCGCGCGGCGCGCCGCGGCCGCCGCGCCTCCATGAACGGCGAAGCGCGAACCTCTTGTCCCGGCCTTGAGCCGGGACCCATTTCCGCCGACGCGTCCTGATAAAGCTCCACCCTCGCAGATCAATTCTGCTTACGGAGACGTTTCTGGGTCCCGGCTCAAGGCCGGGACAAGAAAGGGGCGGCCTCATAAGGACGTCGTCGACGGAGGCTCGGCGGGTCGAGGCGCCGCCCGCCTCACTCGCCGAGCGTCGGGCCCTGCGGGGCTTCGGGGCGGGCGCCGCCTTTGCAGTCGATCAGCCACACGTCGTAGATCGGGTGTTCGACGCTGGAGAGGCCGGGGCTCGAGGCGAACATCCAGCCGGAGAAGATCCGGCGCTGCTCGTTCTTCAGCGACAGCTCGTCCACGTCCACATAGGACGTGGTGTTGGGCTGCTCGGTGGGCGGGCGGGTGTAGCAGACGTGGGGCGTCACCCTCAGCGCGCCGAAGGCCACCGTCTTCTCGATCGGCACGTCGAACTCGGTGATGCGGCCGGTGATCTTGTCGAGGCCGTTGAACACCGCGACCGGATTTTCGATCCGGGGGGTCGGAGCCACCACCTCGCCCTGCCCCGCACGCGGCGCGGGCGCGACGCTGGTGCCGGGGTTCTGGGCGAAGGCCGCGACGGGCGCGAACAGAGCCGCCGCGAACGCGGCGACGGGCGGCAGACGGCGGGCGCGCACGATCGGACTGATTCCCCGGCTGATGGCGTGGAGCGCGACGAAACGCCTGAAATCCGGCCGTCTCAAGACGGAAACGGCCAGGGCGACGTCAGGCGCCCGGCGTCCAGGCTTCGTAATCGCCGGTCGCGGCGGGACGGCGCCGCTCGGGCGACAGCGCGGAGCCCTTGGGCCGATAGGCCGCGGCGGTGCCGGTGCCGTTGGCGCGGTGCGTCTTCTGCCACGCGCGGGGGGCGTAGGATTCGTCGACCGGCGGCGTGTCCACCGTGTGGTGCATCCAGCCGTGCCAGCCGGTCGGAATGGCCGAGGCCTCCGCATAGCCGGCGTAGACCACCCAGCGGCGCTCGGTCCCGAAGGCGGCGTTTTTCTCGGGGTCGTTCTTCATCCGGTAGTAGCGGTTGCCGAACTCGTCCTCGCCCACGAACTCGCCGCCGCGCGACAGGGCGAAGCGGGTGCCGACGGTCGCGCCGTTCCACCAGGTGAAGATGTCGGTCAGGACGCTGATCAGGGACATGAAACCGCGCGCGCTCCAGACAAGAGGACGTTCCGAGGTATGGCTTATCGGCGCGCCGCTTGTCCAGAGACACCGGGACGATACGGACGCGCCGGCGCCTGCAAAAGCGACGGTGGGCCAAGGACGGCGCGCGGAGCCTCCCGCCACACGACACAACATAATGGGTCTACGCCTGGCCGCGGAGGCTCATCCCCGCTGTTGTCCACATGGCCGCGCCAGCGCTCCGCACGGGCCGAACCCGTTCGTCCCGCACGCGTTTCCGGGCGCTCAGCCACCGCTCGTCAACCTTTCATTCACGACTCCCAGACACCATATCTAGTGTGGGCTCGACGGCTGGAGCGCCATACATAGTGTGAATAAGGATCGCGAGGCGCGAATCCCGGCTCGACCTCGGAGCGCGACTCGCGTTAGCTTTCCCCTCCGCCGAACGAGGGCCAAGAGGGCTCCTTCGGCGGACAAGATCAGTCCGACACCGGATGGCCCCCGCCTTCCGTTCGCATTCGCGCAAGCCCCCCTTGCGCGGAAACGCCCCCTTGCGCGTTGGCCCCCTGACGCCTTCCGCGCAGCAGACGCTCTGGAGCTTCGGGACCCATGCGGATCGAACGCCGTTACACCACCGCCGGCCGCTCTCCCTACGCGGACATCGCCTTCCGCAAGGCGACCAGCGAGATCCGCAATCCGGACGGCTCGGTGGTGTTCCGCGCCGCCGACATCGACGTGCCGGAGGCCTGGAGCCAGGTGGCGGTCGACATTCTGGCGCAGAAGTACTTCCGCAAGGCGGGCGTGCCGGCCAGGCTGAAGCCGGTGGAGGAGAACACCGTTCCGTCCTGGCTGTGGCGCTCGGTGCCCGATCAGGACGCGCTGGCGGTGGTCGCCGAGGGCGAGCGCTTCGGCGGCGAGCGCGACGCGCGGCAGGTGTTCGACCGGCTCGCCGGCGCCTGGACCTACTGGGGCTGGACCCATCGCTATTTCGACGGCGAGGAGGACGCGCGCGCCTTCTTCGACGAGCTCGCCTACATGCTCGCCACCCAGAAGGCGGCGCCGAACTCCCCCCAGTGGTTCAACACCGGCCTCCACTGGGCCTATGGCGTCGACGGCCCGAGCCAGGGCCATTTCTACGCCGACCACCGCACCGGCGAGGTCCGCGCCTCCGAGAGCGCCTATGAGCGGCCGCAGCCCCACGCCTGCTTCATCCAGGGCGTCTCGGACGATCTGGTGAACGACGGCGGCATCATGGACCTGTGGGTGCGCGAGGCGCGCCTGTTCAAATACGGCTCCGGCACCGGCTCCAACTTCAGCCAGCTTCGCGGCGAAGGCGAGCGGCTGTCGGGCGGCGGGCGCTCGTCCGGCCTGATGTCCTTCCTGAAGATTGGCGACCGCGCCGCCGGCGCCATCAAGTCCGGCGGCACCACCCGCCGCGCCGCCAAGATGGTGGTGGTGGACGCCGACCATCCCGACATCGAGGCCTACGTCTCCTGGAAGGTGAAGGAGGAGCAGAAGGTGGCGGCGCTCGTCACCGGCTCCCGCGTGGTCAAGAAGCACCTCGCCGCCATCCTGAAGGCCTGCGTCAACTGCGAGGGCCCGGACGGCGACTGCTCCAACCCGGAGAAGAACCCCGCGCTGAAGCGCGAGGTGAAGCTCGCCCGCAAGGCGCAGGTGGCCGACAGCCTGATCAAGCGCGTGCTGCAGCAGGCGGCGCAGGGCGTGACGGAGCTCGACTTCGACACCTACACCACCGACTGGGACGGCGAGGCCTATCTCACCGTCGCCGGCCAGAACTCCAACAACTCGGTGCGGGTGACGGACGACTTCCTGCGCGCGGTGGAGCAGGACGGCGACTGGAGCCTGTTCGGCCGCACCACCGGCAAGGTGACGAAGACGCTGAAGGCGCGCGGGCTGTGGGACCAGATCTCCTACGCCGCCTGGGCCTGCGCCGATCCCGGCATCCAGTTCCACTCCACCATCAACGACTGGCACACCTGCCCGGCGTCGGGGCCGATCCGCGCCTCGAACCCGTGCTCGGAGTACATGTTCCTCGACGACACGGCCTGCAATCTGGCGTCGCTGAACCTGCTGCAGTTCCGCCGGGCCGACAAAAGCTTCGACGTGGAGGCCTACGCCCACGCCTGCCGGCTGTGGACCGTGGTGCTCGAAATTTCGGTGCTGATGGCGCAGTTCCCCTCGCGCCAGATCGCGGCGCTGAGCTGGCGCTACCGCACGCTCGGCCTCGGCTACGCCAACATCGGCGGCCTGCTGATGTCGTCCGGAATCGCCTATGACTCGGAATCCGCCCGCGGGCTCTGCGCCGCGCTGTCGGCGCTGATGACCGGCGTCGCCTACGCCACCTCCGCCGAGATGGCGGGCGAACTCGGCGCCTTCGAGGGCTACCCCGAGAACCGCGACCACATGCTGCGCGTGATCCGCAACCACGCCCGCGCCGCCCGCGGCGAGGCGGCGGGCTATGAGGACCTCGCCACCCTGCCCGTGCCGCTCGACGCCGCCTCCTGCCCGGACCGCGCCGTGGTGGCCGCGGCCCAGGCCGCCTGGGAGCAGGCGCTGACGCTCGGCGAGGCCAACGGCTTCCGCAACGCCCAGGTCTCGGTGATCGCGCCGACCGGCACCATCGGCCTGGTGATGGACTGCGACACCACCGGCATCGAGCCCGACTTCGCGCTGGTGAAGTTCAAGAAGCTCGCTGGTGGCGGCTATTTCAAGATCATCAACCGCGCCGTGCCCGAGGCCCTGCGGGCGCTGGGCTACGCCGAGCACCAGATCGCCGAGATCGAGGCCTACGCGGTCGGCCACGGCTCGCTCGCCCAGGCGCCGGCGATCAACCCGGCCACGCTCTCCGCCAAGGGCTTCCCGACCGAGGCCATCAAGGCGTTGGAGGCGGCCGCCAAGTCCGCCTTCGACGTGAAGTTCATCTTCAACAAGTGGACGCTCGGCGAGGCGCTGCTCACCGGCCCGCTGAAGGTGCCGGCCGAGAAGCTGAACGACCCGGCCTTTGACCTGCTCGCCCATCTCGGCTTCTCGAAGGCCGACGTGGAGGCCGCCAACACCCATGTCTGCGGCGCCATGACCGTGGAGGGCGCGCCGCATCTGAAGGCGGAGCACTATCCGGTGTTCGACTGCGCCAACCCCTGCGGCCGCACCGGCAAGCGCTTCCTGTCGGTGGAGAGCCACATCCGCATGATGGCGGCGGCGCAGCCCTTCATCTCGGGCGCGATCTCCAAGACCATCAACATGCCGAACGACGCCTCGGTGGAGGACTGCTCCGCGGCCTACATGCTGTCGTGGAAGCTGGCGCTGAAGGCCAACGCGCTCTACCGCGACGGCTCCAAGCTCAGCCAGCCGCTCAGCGCGCAGCTGATCTCGGACGAGGACGAGGAAGAGGACGCCATCGAGCAGCTGGTCGCCTCCCCCGCCGCCGCCCGCACCGCCCAGGTGATCGAGAAGATCGTGGAGCGGGTGCAGGTGATCCGCGAGCGCGAGAAGCTGCCGGGCCGCCGCAAGGGCTACACCCAGAAAGCCATCGTCGGCGGCCACAAGGTCTATCTGCGCACCGGCGAGTATGACGACGGCCGCATCGGCGAGATCTTCATCGACATGCACAAGGAAGGCGCGGCCTTCCGCTCGGTGATGAACAACTTCGCCATCGCGGTGTCGCTCGGCCTTCAATACGGCGTGCCGCTCGAGGAGTATGTGGAGGCCTTCACCTTCACCCGCTTCGAACCGGCCGGCTTCGTGCAGGGCAACGACACCATCAAGAACGCGACCTCGATCCTCGACTACGTGTTCCGCGAGCTCGCGATCTCCTACCTGTCGCGCTACGACCTCGCCCATGTGGACCCGTCCGAGATCGCGCCCGACGCGATCGGCTCCGGCGTGAACCAGGACAAGGCGCCGACCCCGGCGCCGGTGTCCAAGGGGCTGCTGCGCGGCCGCCAGCTGTCGGCGGTGCCGAACGTGGGCGGCACGCCGGAGCCCAAGGGCTCGTCCTCGAACGTGACCGCGATCGGCGGCGTCCGCCCCGCGACCACCGCGCTCGCCACCCAGGGCGCGACGGCGTTTAAGCGCGAGCTTTCGCCCGCGCCGGAGCCGGTCGCCGAACTCGCCCAGCTCGCCTGGGAGGCCCCGGCCCCCGCGCCTGCGGCCCGAACCGCCGAAGCCCGCCGCGCGGAAGCGCGGCTCAAGGGCTACGAGGGCGAAAACTGCTCCGAATGCGGCAACTTCACCATGGTCCGCAACGGCACCTGCCTGAAATGCGACACCTGCGGCTCAACCAGCGGCTGCAGCTGAGCGGCGTGGCGGCTGGAGGAAGACCCAAAGTTGGGAATTCCGACCCAAAATTGAAAACAAAACGCCCGCCCGACATCATCGTCGGGCGGGCGTTTTTCGGAGCGCCGTCGGGCCTTCGGACTGGATAGCCAGAGCGCATTGCCTTCAGGAGGGCGATGGTGAAGTCGCTGGGCATCAACCTCGTGAAGGGGGTCGTGCATCGCGGCTCGACGAGCGATGCGCTTCCGGCGCGCGCCATAATCAAGGAGATGACGACGAACTACAAAGTCGTCGACGCCTTGATCACACAAGGCGTTCTGCCCTGGGAAACGCCAAGATTCCAGCCGTCCCGGACGGGCCGCGCCTCGATTGCGTCAAGCACGGCATGCATCGCCCGGCCGGCCGGAATGCGACAGGAGAACCAATCCAATTTGGCGAAACCAGCGTCAAACGGAGCGCCTCGAGCGGGCCACGTCGAATTGGAACCGACCTGCGTATCTTCATGTGGGCCCGCGGCGTGCGAACGGCCGCATCATGAGGCCGGACACACGAAAGCACCCGGCCACACCCCTACCCCCCCCCCCGAGCGCTTGCATCAAAAAGGGCGTCCACACACGATTAACGGGCACGCTCCCCTGCGATCCTTCGATCGCCGGGAAGTCAGCGACACTGACCCGGGTCGCCCGGCTCAACCATCGTCGCCTGCCCCCCCCCCTCGGTGACATCCTGAGCCAGCCGACTTTCGCAGCCTGGCTCAAATCAAGCGGCGGCCGGCGCACCCTGCACGGTTCTATCTGTCTTGGGCCTCCTCGATTCCCAATGTTCGTTTGATCACGCAAAAGCTTTATCGCGTGGCGCGAAAGCTGCCCCCATAGGCCCGCTCGCGATTTCGGTGGCATCAATCCGCCGTGTCGAGCGGCCTTCCCGCGCCGACGCTCCAACAGCCAGAACCGGCCGCCTTCCGGCGCCGAAGCTAGTGAGGAGTAGGACAGCGCTATGCGGCAGCCGAAGCTCGTCCTGACGGCGCCGGGATGTGGCGAAGCCACAAATCGCGGAGAGTCCGCGAACGCGCAACGCCCAGTCCGGCTCCCGCAATAGCTGAACGGCGCGCCCCAAGAATTGCGTCAGCACGCACGACGTATTGTTGGAATATTCATGACCACCTCAACCCATGCCCTCCCGTAATCGGGCGACATTACAGGAAGCTTGGCCGTGTGCGATGAAACGAGAGAATACTTTAGAGCATCGGTCCGAGAGCGTGACCCTCTTATCGCCGAGGCGCTCGATAACGAGCGCAAGCGACAGCAGGATCAAATCGAACTCATCGCCTCTGAGAACATCGTGAGCCGCGCTGTCCGCGATGCGCTTGGACATGAAATTACAAACAAGACACTCGAAGGATATCCGGGAAACCGCTTCCATGGCGGCGGCGCATTCGTCGACATCGCAGAGCAAGCCGCAATCGATCGAGCTAAAAAATTATTTAACTGTGCTTATGCCAATGTTCAGCCGCACTCCGGAACTCAAGCGAATCTTGCTGTTTTCTTCTTGCTTTTGAAGCCCGGCGACAAGATCCTCTCCCTGGGCCTGGCTGCGGGAGGTCACCTTTCCCATGGAATGAAGGCCAATCTATCGGGACGATGGTTCGAGGCGCACAACTATAACGTCGATCTGCAAAACGAGATCATCGACTATGCCGCGCTGGAAAAAGCCGCAGAGAAGGTTCGCCCGAAGCTGCTCATTACCGGAGGATCGGCCTATCCGCGAGAGCTCGACTTCCAGCGTATGGCCCGGATCGCCAAAAAGGTCGGAGCCTGGTTCCTGGTCGACATGGCCCATATCGCAGGCCTCGTCGCCGGTGGCGTGCATCCGTCTCCCTTCCCGCACGCCGATGTCGTGACCTGCACGACGACGAAGACCCTTCGTGGTCCACGTGGCGGGCTGATCCTTACGAACAACGAAGACTGGTTCAAGACGCTTCAGGCAGCGGTCTTTCCGGGGGTTCAGGGATCACTCCACAGCAACGTGCTCGCCGCCAAAGCGATTTGTCTCGGGGAAGCGCTCCGACCCGACTTCAAGATCTACGCCCGTCAGGTCGTGTCAAACGCTCGGGCGCTGGCGGATGCGCTGATGTCACGTGGCGTTCGTATCGTGTCCGGCGGGACGGACACGCATATCGCGTGACACGAAAGCGGCCTCGATAGGCCCGCGTGCGGTTTCGGTGGCATCAATCCGCCATGTCGGGCGGACCTCCCCGCCTTCGACGCTCCGACAGCCCGAACCGGCCGCCCTCCGGCGCCGAAGCCAGTGGTGAGTAGGACTGTAGTCATGCGGCGGCCTTACGGCATCGACCTGCTGATCGAAAAACTGCGTGAGCGGGGCGTCGCCCTTGCGATCGACGGCGAGCGGCTGAAGGTCCGGGCCGCGAACGGCGCGCTCACCGACGACCTCCGCGCTGACCTGCGCGCTCGCAAGTCCGAGATCGTGGCGCATCTCGCAAGCGAGGCCGCGGGATGCTCAGCCGACCTGTCGCCGTGGCAGCAAAGCTTCTGGACCATGCACCTGCGCGCCGACGCAGACCTCGCCACATTGCATGCGAACCTCGTCCTGAAGGTCAGCGGCCCGCTTGAACCGGACCGCCTTGCCGCGTCGCTGCGCGGCCTCGCCGCGCGGCATGACGCTTTGCGCCTTCGCATCTCCTGCGCCGGCGAGCAGAAGGTCTCCGGCTCGGGGCCGGAACTCGAACGCGATTTGCGCGGCGACCACCTCACCGACGCGGAGCTCGACGCGGCGGCCGAAAACGCCGCGCGCGAGATGGTCGCGCGGCGCTTCGACCTCGCCGCGGAGCCGCCCTTCCGCTTTCTGCTCCTCACCGCCGGCCCGCAGCGGGCGCGGCTGATCGCGGTCGCCCATCACGTCGCCGTCGACGGCTGGTCGTTCGGCGTGCTTCTGCGCGATCTGTTCAGGCTTTACGATGGAGCGACGCTCCCGGCGCCCGCTTTGCCATATCTTGCGGGCATTCGCCGGCTCACGACGGCCGCCCGATCGTTTGAAGGACGTCGCGCCGTGCGCCGGGAGGCCGCCAGGGTGGCGCGCCTTCCCCTCTGCCAACAGCTTCCGGCGGACTGGCGGCGCGGCGAGATCGAGGACGCGCCACATGGCGAGGCCCGGTTCGACATCTCGGCGACGAGCGCTCGTGCTCTCTCCGCCGCGGCGCGCGCCGCCGGGGGCGGCCTATACCTTGCGTTGCTCGCATGCCTGCAGTCGGTCCACCGGCGGCTGACCGCCCAGCCCCGGCTGGTCGCCATGACGCCGGTCGCCAACCGCGCCTTCGCGCCGGAGGCCGAGGATCTCGTCGGCTGCTTCGCCAATGGCGTGATCGTCGCGCCGCGTATCGACGGCGGCGCGACGCTGTCCGAGGCCCTGGTCTCGATCCGCGCCGACACGCTCGCGCGCCTCGACGAGCAGTCCGTCCCCTATGATGAGGTGATCGCGGCCGCGGGACAGCCGCGCGTTCCCGGCGCCTATCCGGGAGCGCAGATCTTTTTCGCCCTTCAGGACGCAGGCGCTCTGCCGACGTCGTCGACTCTTAGGGTCGAACTCGGATCGATCCCCACCTCGCTCGGGCGACAGGACCTGTTGATCGAGCTGCGCCACGCTCCGGACGGGGGGCTGTCGGTCCGGGTCAATTTCGACGGACGCCTGTTCCGGCAGGCGACGGCCGAGGCCTACGCGGAGTTCCTGCGCCGGACGATCGAGGCGGCCGCCATGGATCCCGCCGCTCCGCTCGGCGAGGCCCCCACCCGCCAAGCGGACGTCGCGGTCTCGGGCGAAGGCCGCCGCGAGGCCGCGAAGCGCGCCGTGACGATGCTCGGTCTTGCCGCTGGCTCCAGAGTGGGCGTCGCCGTCGCCGACAGCTCTTCTGAGATCGAGGACCTCGTCGCGGCCTTCGAGAACGCCAGCGTCACGGTTGTCCGCCTCGAACGAGCGAACGACGCGTCGGTCGACCTCGTCATCGCCGCCCGTCCAGAGGCGCTGAGAGGGGCGACCTGCCCGACCCTGCTCCACAACCATATGGCGCGCGGCGCGCGCGCCATCGTCGGCACGTCCGCCATGGGATTGCTCGCGCTGGTGGAGCCCACGGACGAGGCTTTCGCACCGGTCCGCGCCCTGCGCGACGACCTCTCGGTCGTCGCAGCCAGCGGCGAAGAGCTGCTTCCCGACCTTCCCGGCAAGCTCTCGGTCGGCGGCGGCTCGCCGCTCGGCCCCTGGGCCCGACGCGATGGAAACGGCCTCATTTCTCTGAGAGTCGACCCGCAGGGCGCCGACGCGCTGTGGATCAACGGGCGTCTCGTTGATCTCGACCGCGCCGCAGCCGAGATCATGGCGCGGACGAATGTCGCCGACGCCGCGCTCGTGGCGCGCGAACATGCATCGGGGACCGAACTCGTGGCCTGGGTCGAACCCAACGGCTCTCCCGCTTCCGCCGCGACCGAGGCGGCGGTGCGGACGTCGCTCGCAGGCCACGCCACGCCGGACCATGTCGCCCGCGCAGCCGGCCTTCCGCGCGACGTCGACGGGCCGGCGCGCCGGCGACGCTCGACGGCGGACCGCTTCCCGAAGCTTTTCCGAGTGGGGGATGGAGTCCGACGGACTGGCTCGTCGACGCCGGCGCTCCTCGGGTGCTGCGGACGCTGGAGGCTGACGGCCGCGAGACGGCGACCCCGCACCACGAGGTGCTGGACGAGGCTCTGCGCTTCGCCGCCGGGCTGAGGCGGGCGGGTCTCGGAGCGGGCGACGTCGCGATCCTCGCGACGACCGACGTGCGCCAGTTCCTGGTCGCGTTCTTCGGCATGACGACGGCCGGCGTCGCGGCCGCGCCGACCGGCGCGCCGCGACTGTGGACGCGCGAGGATCCGGTCGCCGCGCGTCTCGCGCATATCGCGCGGCTGAGCGGGGCCCGCGCGGTCCTCCTCGACTCGCCCGGTCTGGGGGAGGATCTTCTGCCGCCAGGCCTCGTCCGCCTCTCCTTCGAGGCCTCCGGCGGCGACGGCCTCGCCCGGAAGGACGTCCACCGCTGGAGCGCAGACGACACGGCTCTGTTCGCCTGCACGTCGGGCTCGACGGGGGCCCCGAAGGGCGTGCCCCTGTCGGCGAGAAACCTCTGGACCACGCCCGTGGCGCTTGGTCCGGCGCTCGGGCTCGCGGCGGGCGAGGTCGCCGTCAACCTCACCGGCCTCGACCATGTGGCGTCGCTGATCGGGTTCTGCGGGGCCGCCCTCAACGCGGGAGCATCGCTCGGCGTGATCTCCGTCGCCCGCTTCCTGGCGGAGCCGCAGGACGCACTGAAGAGGTTCGAGGACTGGGGCGCGACGGTGTCCTGGGCGCCGGACTTCGCGTGGGGGCTCGTGGCCGACCAGTTGTCCCGGCCGAGCTCCGGAGTGCTCGACCTGTCGTCCTTCCGCGCCCTGTTCTCGGGCGGGGAGTGTCCGCTGGAGGCCACGTTCGCCCGGCTCCGCCCGGCTCTCGAACGCCACGGCGCGCACGGGGTCGAACTGCGCACGTCGTGGGGGATGGCCGAAACCACCTCCATGTTCACCTTCTCGCAGCCATGGGACGGGAACGAGAGCCATCTCCAGCGGTCCGGCGTGGTGGACAGCGGTTTCCCGCTTCCAGGCGCCAGGGCCCGCGTGGTGGACGAGGCCGGCGTTCCGGTCGCCCAAGGCGAGGTCGGACGCTTCGAAGTCGCCGGCTCCTCGGTGTTCCAGGGCTACCTGACCGACGGCGAAACGCCCGCCCCGACCGGTCCGGACGGCTGGTTCGCGACCGGCGATCTCGCGGCGATCGAACGCGGCCGCGTTATGATGCTCGGACGGGAAAAAGACGTTCTGGTTCTCGCCGGCCAGAACGTCGCCCAGGTTTCGATCGAAGATCTGGTCAACAGACTAGACGGCGTTGAGCCCAGCTTCACCGTGGCCGTCTCGGCCCGCGAGAGGCTCTCCGGCCGCTCGTCCCTCATTCTGTTCTTCGCACCGAAAGCCGAAGCGACGGCGCCTGATGATCTGGCGGCTGCGACCCGGCGCATCGCCGGCGCCGTCGGCGCCGCCTATGGCGTGCGGCCCGACGTCGTGCTGCCGCTCGACAAGGCCAGCATTCCGAAGACGGGCCTTGGCAAGCTCCAGCGGACCCTCCTGCGTGAGCGGTTCGTGCGCGGCGACTACGACCACGTGCTGAGACGCATGGACCTGCTGCTCGGCAACGACCGTACCGTGCCGGCGCGGCTTCACCTCCGCCGACGCGCCGTCCGGCGCATCGTTCGCCCCCTGTCTTCGTCCATGCGCCCGGTCATCCTCGTCGGCGAGCGGCGGCCGGCCGAGCGCCTCGCTTTGGCGATCGTCGAAGCGGGCGCGAAAGCGGTCCGCTGCGCGAGCATGGAGGAGGCCGTCGAGCGGCTGCGGCCGAACGGCGCCGTTCTCGTCGATCTCGCGGCGGCGGCCGCGTCGGACCCGCAGGAGCAGGCGCGTCGCGTCGAAGTCGCCCGCCGGGCGGCGCAGGCGGCGGCCGGGGCCCCGCTGCGCCTCGTCTGGCTGGATCGCATGGAAGACGCCGACGCAGGAGGAGCGCTGGCTGCGACCTTGCGCCACGAATTCACGAACGTTTCGACGCTCTCTCTGACCATTCCAGATGCGATCGACGATACCGCCACAGCGCGTCTCGCCGATGCGTTGCTGACGTCTCCGGGACAGCAGACGTCATGGGCCACGCTGCGTCCTGACGGCGCGATCGAGACCGATGTTCTGGAGCCGGCGCCGGCGGTGGACAGCGGCCTCTGGGCCGCGCCGCCGGACGACGCCCTGGTCCTCGTTCCGGGCGGCGCCGGCGTCGCGGGTCGAGTTCTGCTGCCGCAGCTTCTCGCCTGGACGTCCTGGCGCTTCCTGGTGCTCGGGCGGCGCCCCCGGTCCGAGATCGAAGCGGCGCTCGGCGAGATCACCTCCGCCACGGCCGACGCCCAGGGTCGTCTCGCCTATCGCCGGCTCGACGCCGGCGACGCGACGGCCATGGCGGCGTTGGCCGCCGAAGGACCCAGCCTCGCGATCAATCTCGCCGGCGCAGCCACCAGATCTCCGATCAGCGAGGTTTCGGCGGAGGTTCTGGCTCGGAGCGTCGAGGCCCGCCTGGCCGTGGCCCGAGGCCTCGACGCCGCGCTGAGGCCGGCGGGAGGCGCGGCCGTGCACGTGACGTCCGTTTACGCCGACTTCGGCCGGCGGGATTTCCTCGCCTACGGTCTCACCCACGCGGCCCACGGGCGCTGGATCGCCGAACGGCCGGCGGACGGCGCCCGGCATGTCGAACTGCGGTGCGGCCAGTGGCGCTCGCCGGACGGCGTCGACGAGCGGGCGACGCATATGGAGCGGCTGGGTTATGGATCAATCGACGGCGCCTCGGCCGCGGCCGCGGTCCTGCGCGCGCTGTTCGGAGGAGAAGCCGGGCTCGTGCTCGGTCTCGACCGGAACGGCTCGGAGATCCGCCCCCACGTCGCGGCCGGGTTCACCCCGCTGGACCGGGTGGTGCTTCGTCCCTCCGTGACTGTCTCCCCGGCGCTCCTACGGGCGATAGAAGACGGCGCAGCGGCCGAAGGGCTCGCCGACCTTTGGCGGGAGGTTCTGCCTGAGGGACCGCGCAGCCGCGGGGACGACTTCTTCGATCTTGGCGGTCATTCGCTCGCCGCCGCCCGGCTCGTGGCGCGCGTGCGGCGCGACTTCGACGTCGATCTCTCTGTCCGTTCGGTGTTCGAGACGCCGGCTCTCGCCGCGATGGCCGACCTGGTGGGGAGACTCGAGGTCGACGCCAGACGTCGGGCGGCGTCCATCGAAGAGTTCGTGCTCTGAATCAGAAATTTCCCGCAAGACATTGATTGTCATGGAGGAGAAGGATGCCTGTCGGCTATCGCGGTCGCCAGATCGAGATCCACACCATCAACACCCGCACCAGCGATCCGGAGGTTTACTGGCGCGATTTCAGCGCCTTGGTTCGCTTGACCGAGCAGTCCGGTTTCGATGGCATGCTGTGCTTCTCGGCGAACGAGACGCTCATCGACCCGTGGCTGGCCGCGCATTACCTGATCATGAACTCCCGGCGGCTGACGCCGATCGTGGCCGTGAACCCGATCTATATGCACCCCTACGCGGCGGCGAAAATGGTGTCTTCCTTCGCGTATATGCACGGGAGGCGAGCGGCGCTGAACCTCATCACGGGCACGGCCCAGCGCGACCGCGAGGTTCTTCACGACGCTATCGAGCATGATGATCGTTATGCGCGGCTGACCGAATACGCTGAGATCGTGCAGGCGCTGCTGACCCAGCCGCGGCTGACGGACTTTCGCGGCCGCCACTACGATCTCACTCAGGCGATCATCCTGCCTCAGCCGCCTGAGCCGTTGCGCCCGACCTTTTTGGTCGCGGGCCATTCGCCCGCCGCCGAGGCGACCGCGCAGGCCGTAGGCGCGGTGCGGCTGAGGATGCTGGCGCCGGAGCTCGAGGACGGGCTGCCGTCCGCCGCATCGGGGCTCGGCGCGCATTTCGGCGTGGTGGCGCGGGAGACCGAGGAGGAGGCCTGGGCCGCGGCCAGGCGTCGCTATCCGGACGCGCCCGAACTCGAGGGCATGCTGGAGTTCGTCATGGACGAGTCCGATTCCGCCTGGAAGCGGATCCTGTACGAGCGCGTGATCGCCCGGGGCGCAGCCCGGCCGGGCTACTGGCTGGAGCCTTTCGGGCAGCTCCGGGCGGACTGTCCCTATTTCGTTGGCTCCTACGAGGCGGCGGCGGCTTCGCTGGCCGCCCACGTGGAGCGAGGCGTCGACTGGTTCATCCTCGACCTGCCGCCCGAGGAGGATGAATTCGTCCACGCGGCCAAGGCGTTCGCGATGGCGTTCGAACGACTGGGGATTGACCGCGCCGAAGCCGCCTGAGCGGCGTCTTCCGGATGCGGCGCCCCGCATCCGGAAGACGGTCAAGAAAGGGTCAGGCGGTCGCGTCGGCGATGGCGAGATACGGCTCCATGAGGGTCTCCCAGCTCGGAGCCGGGCGCTGCAGCGGTTCCGACACCCACGTGTAGTTCAGGAAGCGCCGCCAGGTGACGTTCTCGTTGAGCGTGCTGCCGCCCCACGATCCGCATGAGATCGTCGAGGTGAACGGCATTCCGTTCCCGAAGCTGCCCGAATTGCCGAGCCCGGTCGACTGGTTCACCATCATCCGGCTGACCTCTGCGGCTTCCGCGAGCCTTTCGACATGGGAGGCGTTGGAGCTGTGTATGCCGCAGCTGTGGCCGCGGCCGGCGATGGCGGTCAGCCGGCGCACCAGCGCGACGGCCTCGTCGAAGCCGCCATATGTGGTGAACCCCATGATCGGCGAGAGCTTTTCGCCGCACATCGGGTCGCTCTCGGGGTCTGCGCCGATGTCGGCTGCGAGGGCGCGCGTGCCGTCGGGCGCCTCGACGCCGGCGAGTTTGGCGATGCGCGTCGCCGGCTGGCCGACCGCGCCGCGGAACAGCTTGCCGTCCGGCCAGACCGTGGCGCGGAGGCGCGCGCCTTCAGCCGCGTCGCAGAAGTGAACGCCGCGGGCGGTGAGTTCGGCGCGCATCAGGCCCGAAATCGCACGGGCGACGATGAGGGTGCTTTCGGCCGAGCAGGAGGTCCCGTTGTCGAAGGTCTTGCCCGCCACGATGGCGTCGGCCGCCTGGGTGAGGTCGGCCGTCTCGTCGATGATCACCACGGCGTTGCCGGGTCCGCCCGAATAGGTCGGCCGCCCGGCCGCGGAAGCGCGCCTGACGGTCGCCGCCCCTCCCGTCGCGATCACCATGTCGCATTGTTCCGCGAGCTCGACGGCGCGGCTTCTGGCCGGTTCGGTCAGAAACTGGACGAGGTCGACCGGGGCCCCGGCCGCTTTCAGGCCCTGCCGGATTACCTCGACAGCCGCCGCCCCGGCCGAACGGACGCCGGGATTGGCGCAGATAACCGCCGCGTTGCGGGTTTTCACAGCTGTCATCGCGTTGACCGTGATGGCCGCGATCGGAGCCGTCGCGGGCGTCAGCACGCCGATCACGCCGATCGGCTTCGCATAGCGGCGCAGACGCCGCTCAGGCTCAGCCTCGATCAGACCGAGCGTCTGAACGCCGTGAAAATCGGAGAGCGCGCCGTGGACGCGTCTGCCGAGCTGAACGAACGCATCCTCCGGCGAGCCGATGCCGGTCTGCGAATAGGCGCTGCCTGTGAGTTCGCGCGCGGTCTCCGGCCGGCAGATATGCCATGCGATCGCCGCGACGGCGGCGTCGACGCGTTTCTGCGGCCAGTCGGCGATCGTCCTTTGCGCCGCCCGGGCGCCGGAGATGAATTCCGAGACGGGCTTCGGCAGGACTGCGGAGCGTTCGACGGCGCGGATAGTGCCCATGTGTCGTCGCCTTCTGGCAAGCGTCAGAGAAATGTGTCGACGCGCGAGAGCACGTGATCCACGGCGTCCAGCGCGAGGTCGAGATCGTCCCGCGGGATGGTGAGCGGCGGCGCGACGAACAGCAGATCGCCCTTCGCGATCACGATCACACCGAGCGACAGCAGGCGCCGGAAGAGATCCTCCGCCAGCGTCGCCGTCTTCGGGCGGGCGCCGGCGAGGGGCGCCCGGCTCGCCCGGTCGGAGGTGAGCTCGATCGCGGCGAACAGGCCTTTTCCGCGCACGTCTCCGATCGACGGATGCGCAGCCTTCATGCGTCCGAGACGGTCCAGCGCGTAAGCGCCAAGTTCGGCCGAGCGCTCGACAAGGCTCTCGGCCTCATAGACGTCGAGATTTGCGAGCGCGGCGGCGCATGCCAGCGCATGGCCCTCGGTGGTGAGGCCGCCGACGAACGGTCGGTCGAGGAATGAATCGCGGAGGCGTTGGCTGAGCGCGACGACGCCGAGCGGGACGTAGCCGGAGGTGATCCCCTTGGCTGTGGTCAGGATATCGGGGACGAGTCCGTGGTCGTCGCATGCGAACCAGGCTCCGCTCCGGCCCCAGCCGCTCATGGTCTCGTCGGCGATCAGCAGCGCGCCGAAACGGTCGCAGAGCGCCCGCAGTCCGCGGAGGAAGGTCGACGACAGGACATAGAGGCCGCTGGTTCCGATGATCGGCTCAACGACCACGGCGGCGACGCGATCGGGACCCTCCTGCTGGAACGAGGCCTCGACGGCCGCGAGCGCCGCCTCGTCTTCCTGTTCGGGAGAAAGCTGGCCGAAGGGCGAGCGGAACTGCCCGGGGGTGTGGAAGCGCGCAACGCCCGGCGTCACGGGCTCCGCCATCAGACGCCGAGGATCGCCGGAGATCGAAGAGGCGCCGGCGGTCGCGCCATGATAGCTCTGCCAGGCCGAGAGGATCTTGGGACGTCCCGTCGCGGCGCGCGCGACCTTCAGCGCCGTCTCGATCGCGTCGGATCCGCCGTTGCAGAAGAAGATGTGGTCGAGATCGCCCGGAGTGCGCTCCGCCACGCGGCGCGAAAGCTCAAGGCGCGCCTCGGTCGCAAAATACGGGGCGACATAAGCGAGGCCGGCCGCCTGCCGCTGGATCGCCTCGCGCACCCGAGGATGACCGTATCCGATATTGACGTTGATCTGGCCCGAGCCGAGATCGACATAGCGTCGTCCTTGCCGGTCCCACAGGGCGGCGTTCTCGCCGCGCTCGAACTGCAAGGGCGCACGCTTGCTCTGCGGCCGCCAGCCGTAGACGACGTGAGGATCGTCGACGGCGCGCCATTCCGTGGGGCGCGAGGCGGTCATGCGCTGAGCCGCGCTGCGGCGCCCGTCGCTTCGAGCCGCGCTTCGGCTTCTGCGCAGACGACCGCGAGAACGTCGGCGGCGGCCTCGTTCAGGTAGAAGTGGCCGCCGGGAAACATGCGCACCGAGAAGTCGCTCGAGGTGACCGCGCCCCAGGCGCGCAGCCCCTCTTCCGTTGCGTCTTCGTCGCTGTCGCCGCACACCGTGAGCGTCGGCGCCGCGATGGGAGGCGTGATCGAAACGGGATTGGTCTCGATCAGCTTGAAGTCGTTCCGCACGATTGGCAGCACGATATCCATCAGTTCCTCATTCTCGACGATCTCCCGCTCCGTGCCGGCGAGGCGGATCATCTCCTGCCGAATTCCCTCGCGGCTTTTGAGATGGACCTGACGTGACGGGGCGACCTGCGGAGCTGGTCGTCCGCTCGGCGCGAACAACAGCGGCCGCACGCCCGCCGCCTCCAGCTCCCGGGCAACTTCGAGACCGATCGCAGATCCCATACTGTGGCCGAACAGCACCATCGGCAGATCGGCGTGCAGCGCGATCTGGGCTGCGGCCGCGCGGGCGATCTCGCCGATGTCGTCGACCAGAGGCTCGGCGATGCGCACGCCGTGACCGGGCATCTCCACCGGCCAGATCTCGACGTCGTCGGGAACGAGGCGGCCCCAGGGCCGGAAATAGCTGGCCGCGCCGCCCGCGAAGGCGAAGCAGAACAGCCGCCAGCGCGGCGCGGCGCGCAGCGTCCTGTGCGGGAACCAGAGCGGCGAGGATGAGGTCATGGCGGATCTTCCGAGGGGTCAGGCGTAGACGGGCTTGGGCACGAAGCCGCCGCGGATCAGGTATTCGACCGTCTTGCGCAGCACCTCGCGATCGGTGGACTTGAGGTCCATGCCGAGCGCGGCGAGGCGGGCTTTGGTGCGCACGCCGTCGACGGTGAACAGATGTCGGTGGTCTCGGCCGTCCGCGTTCGCCAGCGGCAGCAGACCGCCGAGACTATCGTCCGAAGGATCGGCCGCAGCGCGCGCCTTGAGCCGCTCGATCCACAGGGGAGGCTGAACGGTTTCGATCCGGTAGCCCAGCGAGCGGAGCACGTCCGCGACCGTCTCCCAGGACAATGGCTCGCCGCCGGTGATGTGGTGGACGACCGGCGCGGCTTCGGGATCGCGCGCGAGCGTCAGCATGGCCTCGACCACGCGGTCGACAGGCAGCAGGTCGAGCGGACGCGACGACCGGGGCGCGGCGCCGGAGGCGACCATGCCGCGCACCACGCGCCAAGCGATTTCGCCGGGATCGATGATGCCTTCGACGCTGTCGCCGCTGATCGGGGTCATCCGGTGAATCGTGACCGGGAGGCCGCGCCCGATGGCCCTCCGCATGACGGCGTCGGCCGCCCAGCGGCTCTTGCGATAGCCGTTTTCCAGCCCCTGGAAGGACGTGAGGTCCGTGTCTTCGTTGACGCGGAGCCCTTCCTGGTCGGCCATCGAGTGATCGATGATCGCGAAGCTTCCGACGGCGTGCATGGGCTTCGGCTTGCGATGGACGCAGAGCCGCAGCATCTCACGCACGCCGAGGACGTTGGCGGCCCGCAGCTTGCGATAGGGCTCCGTCATGTTGATGCGCGCGCCGGCATGGACGAGCACGTCGGCGCGGCGGGCCAGATCCTCCCAGTCGCCCGCCGACAGGCCGAGCTGGGGCTGATCGAGCGCGCCGGGGAGGATCTCGACGCGCTCGATCAGGTCGAGCCGTCCGAAGCCGAGCGCCGACCAGTCTTCGGCGAGGATCCGGCGGGACGAGGCAGCGTCCGAGCCGGCGCCCAGATAGATGACCTTGAGGTCGCGCTCCTGCAGAAGCCGCCGCAATATCCAGTGCGACAGCATTCCGCCGGGTCCGGAGTGGAACACGACCGCTTCGCCGGCCGGCCAGCGCGGCGTGACCGCGCCCGGCGGCGTCAGGACAACGTCCGCGATCGACACGTCCGCCTCGATCAGCGCGGCGTCGTCGGCTTCTCCGGTCGGGTCGCCATTCGCGATGACGTTGTCGACGTTGCGCGCGAGGCCGGCGAAGGACGGGTCCGCGAAAGCGGTTCGGAGCGGGAACTTGATGGCGAAGCTCTTGCCGATGGAGAAGGCGAAGCGCCTCGACGAGACCGTTGGACGCCTTCACGGCCGCGAGGCTGCCGGTCACGATGTTGCTCCCTGTCTTAGGCGGCGCAACCCGGCCGACTGTCCGTCCCCTGCCGCGCCCTGCGCGTTAGTGAGCGCCGCGTAAGCGGGACACGACCCCAGAAGTTCGTCATGCACGCCTCGGCCGACCACACGGCCCTTATCGAACACCACGATCTGGTCGGCGGCCGCGACGGAGCGCAGCCGATGCGCCACCACGATCACCGTCTTTCCGGCGCACACTGCGGCCAGCGCCTGACGGATCTCGTGCTCGGCGCCCGGATCGATCGAGGCGGTGGCTTCGTCGAGCAGGACGATCGGCGCGTCCTTGAGAATGGCGCGGGCGATGGCGATCCGCTGTCGCTCGCCCCCGGAAAGCAGCGCGCCGCCTTCGCCGACGCGGCTCTCGTAGCCATGTTCGAGCGCGGCGATGAAGTCGTGGCAGCGGGCGGCGCGCGCCGCCGCCTCCAGTTCGGCCTGCGTCGCCTCGGGCTTCGCCAGCCTGAGATTGCCCGCGATCGTGTCGTCAAACAGGAACGTGTCCTGGAACACGATCGAGAACAGGCCAGCGCGCGTCGCCGAAGACATCCGACGCAGGTCGACGCCGCCGATGCGGATCGCCCCCTCGTCGACGTCCCAGAACCGCGCGAGCAGATTGAGCGCGGTCGTCTTGCCCGAACCGGAGCCGCCGACGAAGGCGTGCAGCCGGCCAGCCGGCAGCAGAACGTCGAGCCCGGACAGCGCGCGGCGGTCGCCGTATGAGAAGCCGACGCCGGCGAACTCAATGTCGAGGTTCGTCGGGACCTTCGGCTGCGACGGCTCCGGCAGCGGAGGCAGGTCCATTATCTCGCCAATGCGGCGCATGCCGAGTTCGAGCTGCCGACGCTGGGAAACCAGTTCGAACGCGTCCGAGATCGGGCCGTAGAACACCAGTCCGACCACGAGGAACAGCAGAAGCGTCGGAAGCGCCAGCGAACCCGACGAGACCAGCAGGCCGCCCACGAGCAGGATGGCGCAGAAGCCGAGATCGAGCAGGGTCGATCCGGTCGCGACGGTGGGCGTCAGCCGCTTCAGGGTCGCCCGCGCCAGGTCGCGATGCCTGTCGAAGGCGTCGCTCAGCGCCTTGTGGCGCAACCCGCCCAGCCCAAGAGACCTGATGGTCGCTACGCCCTGCAGGTGGTCAATGGTGCGGCTGGCCAGCGTTTCCTTCGAAGCGTTCGTCTCCTGCACGACGCTCCGGAACACCCTGTCGCCCCACGCGACCGCCAGCACGAACAGCGGCAGCGTGGCGGCGGCCGCCAGAGCGAGGCGCCAGTCGATGGCCAGCATCACGACGAAGGCGAGCGTTGGGGCGACCAGCACGCGCATGACCTGCGCGGGCGGCTGCACGAAGCTCAGCTCCGTCGTGTTCTGAATCACGATATGCTCGAGCGCGCCGCTGTCGCGCGAGGTCAGGACGCCGAGTGGAATGCGGCGGAGGTGGCGCGCGAGCTTTCGCTGCAGGCTCGCGGCAGCGCGGCTCTGGACCTTCCAAAGCGTCCTGTTCGCGAGCACGTTCACTATCGCCTGCCCGACGAAGCAGCCGGCGACGATACCTGTGTAAAGCCACACCTTATCGGACGTCAGCGTTCCCGCGAACACGTCGCGAAGAGTCAGCACGGTCGCGACGACCGGGGCGCCGAGCATCAGTCCTTCCAGGAAGAGGAGCGGCAGCGCCTGACGCACCAGGGCGCCGCGCATCGGCCCCGCAAGCCTGAGGAAGAGCTTCAGCACGCCGGCGCCTGCGAATGGCGGCTCGGCCGGCTCCGGATCGCCCTGACGGGCCGCCGCGACGCCGACGGGCGTTGCGGTCGGAGCTGAGGCGGCGGCTCCCGGCAGTGACCAGCCTTCGCTCGCCTCATAGGCTTCGCACAGCCGGGCGTAAGGCGGGAACGAGCGGAGAAGCTCCAAGTGGCCGCCCCTGGCGGCGATCCGGCCTGCGTCGACATAGAGGATCTGATCGGCGCCGCGGATGGTGTCGAGCCGGTGGGCGATCGCGATGACCGTTCGCCCCTGAACGAGTTCCGACAGCGCCCTCAGCACCTGCGCCTCGTTGTCGGGATCGAGCGCGGAGGTGGCCTCGTCGAGCACGACGATCGGCGAATCGCGCAAAATCGCCCGGGCGATCGCGACGCGCTGTCTCTGGCCGCCAGACAGCCCCCGGCCGCCCTCGCCCACTCCGGCGTCGAGCCCACCGGGCAGCTCCTGAGCGAAGGGCGTCACCTGCGCTCTCCGGGCGGCGTCCTCGATCTCGGCGTCGGATGCCTCCGGCCGTCCGGATCGGATGTTGGCGCGGATCGTGTCGTTGAACAGCCAAGCGTCCTGAAGGACGAAACTCACGGTCTTCGCCAGCGTCTCGGGCGCGATGTCGCGAATGTCGACGCCGCCAATCGTCACCGCGCCCTCGTCCACGTCCCAGAACCGCGCGCCGAGACGCGCGATGGTGCTTTTTCCGGCTCCGGACGGACCGACGATCGCAGTGACGGCGCCGCGGCGCGCGACGAAATCCACCTTCTCGAGCGTGGCGTGCTCCCCATAACGGAACGACACGTCGTGAAAGGCGACGTCGTATCCGGACGGCGTCCTCGGCGTCTCCGCGCGCGAAAGCTCCGGCGCGTCGAGAACCGCAAAGATCTGCTTGCCGGCGGTCTGAAGGCGCCAGGCGAAGGCGCCGGCCGTCATCAGCAGCTTCTGCACCGGCGCGGTCATGCCAAGGCCGACAAGCAGAAACAGCACGAACGTCGGCGCGTCCGCCGCGCCGGAGAGATGCATGAAGCCGCCGACAGGGATCAGCACCAGAATGTTGGCCCGCAGGCCGACATAAAGCAGCGCGCCCGGGCCGAGAGCAGCCGTCGAAAGCCGGAGCGTCGCCTCCTCCAGCCTGTCGACGCCTTCTTCCAAGGCCTTCGCCGGCGCCTCGGCGTTCAGGAAGGCGCGAATGACCTTGATGCCCCGAATATACTGCAGCGTCGCATGCTTCAGGCTCGTCAGCGCCTCCATGTAGGTGGCGTTGAGCGCTTTGACGGCGATGAGGGTCAGCGGATACACGACAACCAGCGCGGGGAACATGGCGAAGGCCGCGCAGGCCAGCCGCCAATCCACGAACGCCAGCATCGCAGCCGACACGACGGGGACGGCGAGCGCCGAGGCGATGTCAGGCGCCGCGTGCGCGATCGCATCCTCAATCTGCTCGACGTCCTCATGGATCGTCTTCTTCAGCTCCGCCGTCGAGCGGCTGGTGACGAAGCCGAGCGGCAGCCGGTCGAGCTTCTCGACGAGCGCGACGCGCAACGCGTGCAGCACGTCATACGCCGCAATGTGCGAGACGTAGCTGGCGGCCGCCTGCAACGCTCCCTTCAGGGCGATGGCCGCGAAGGCCGCCGCCGTCCACCCGAACAAGGTCGGGGTCTCGAGCGCGTCCGCGGCGGCGAGCACCGCGATCTTGTAGACGATGAAGAAGGGCGCGAGCCCGAACGCCGTTCCAAGCACGGCGAGCGCCACGGACAGCGCAAGCGCGCCGCGGTGGGGGCGGATGAAGCGGTTCATGTCGCCTCGTTCGGTCTGAGCTGGGGACGGAAAGCGAGCGCGCACAGAACCGCGAGCGCCGCGGCGAGCGCGGATCCGGCGAAGATCGTGGGATAGCCGAGCGCGTCGCCAGCCTGTCCCGCGATGAGACCGCCGACGAGCCGGAAGGCGGCCTCGAGCGACGTCATCAGGCCGTAATCGGTCGCGGCGTGCTCGACGTCGGCGAAGCCCATGTAGAGCTGATAGGTCGCGACCATCAACGCGCCCGACAAAGCGCAGTCGAGGACGACCAGCCCGGCGACGCCAACCGGCGGCAGGGCGCCGGACAGCGCGAGCGCGGCGAGCGTCAGGCCCTTGAGAGCGTAAAGGCAGGCGATGGCGACGAAAGCTCCCTTCTGGCGGACCAGCCAGCCCGCCAGAAGGCTGGCCGGCAGGATCGATCCCAGGCCGAGCGTGCTGATGATCCAGCCGACCTCGGAGGCGGTGAAGCCGCGGTCGATCATGATGGCTGGCAACAGCGCGTCAGCGCCCGCCGCGCCTCCGGCCAGCACGATGAGCAGAAGGAGCCGTCCGAAACCGGGCCGGACGAACAGGCCCTTCCAGGCAGCCCACGCCCCGTCCCGCGCCTTGCGCGCGAAACTCCCGGCCGTCGTGGCCGGTTTCTCGAACCAGGTCGAGAAGGACAGGCCGGCGATGATCGCGGACACCACGGCGATCGCTCCGACCCAGCCGTAGCGATCGCCGAGCGTGAGGATCAGTCCGCCGCCGAAGACGCCGCCGAGCGTCACACCGGCCACCTGGGCGGCGTTGGCGAGCGCGCGCTCCTTCGTCGACGAATTCTCGATCAGCCACGCCGCCAGAACGACCTGCAACGTGGCGCCGACCGTCGCGCTCAACAGCGAGATCGCGATCAGCGGCCATTGCTGCGAGCCGGGCGGAAAGAAGGCGACGAGCAGGAACACCGCCGCCATCATGATCGGCAGCGCGCGCAGCCAAGCCACGCGAGAGTGGAAGGGCGCGGCCGCCGGATTGTCGAAGTAAGGCGCCCAGAGCCACTTGAGCGCCCAAGGGATCCAGATGACGTAGGCGAGGCTGACCGTGGCGAGCGAGGCGCCGCTGTCGCGCAGCATCGCGGGCACGCCCACGGTGAAGAAGTAGCCTGGCATGCCCTGCACGATGTTGAGCATGCCGACGGTGACGAGACGGCCCGGATTCATGACCGGCCGCCCCTGTTCGCCACGACTGTCACGCCGTCACCACGCATAGGTGGAGCCGAGGCCGATCACCCGGCCGCGGCCTACCGCCATGGCGTGGGCGTTCGCCGCATAGGTCGCGCCGAAGAGCTGGGGCCGCTTGTCCAGCAGATTGTTGGCGAAACCGTAGACCTGGAACTTGTCGATCGTCCAGCCGAGCCGGGCGTTGACGAGATGATAGGCTTTGAGATCGAACGAATTGGCCACGTCGGCGGCGCGTTTGCCGACATACTGATAGTCCGCGCGGGCGAACACATCGCCGGGAAGACCGATCGCGACGCCCGGCAGCACATATTGCGCGCCGAGCGTCACTGTGACGTTGGGCGTGTTGGGCACCTCATTGCCATTCTTGTATGTCGTGGTCGGCGTTTTCTTGACGTTCTTGAGTTCTGACTCAGTGACTCCCAGTCCTCCGCGCACCGTGAACCGTTCGGAAAGCTGGGCGCTGCCTTCTAGCTCGAAGCCGTAGCTGTCGTAGTTCTGATTGGCGAAGAAATACTGGAGCGCCCCTCCGTCGATCAGATAGCTGATGATCTGGCCGTCGGAGACATCGTTGTAGAACAGGCTCGCATTGAGCTTGGCCTTTCCGTCCAGGAACTCGCTCTTGGAGCCGATCTCGTAGGTCCAGCCGGTCGACGGTTTGAACGGCTCGTTCTGCTGATAGAGCGGCGAGCTGATGGTCGCCTTCTCAAAGCCTCCGGACGCATAGCCGTGCGCGACCGAGGCGTAGGTCATCCAGTTGTCGGTCCAGTCGTAGGAGACCGCCGCCCGACCGGTGAGATAGGTGTCGGAGATCCGGTCCCGCTGCCTGAACGGCGCGCCATCCACGGCCGGCATATAGTCGGTGCGGAAGTTCTGCCGATCATGTGCGAGGCGCAGGCCGCCTGAAATCTTCAGCCTGTCGGTAACGGGCACGGTGACGTCCGCGAAGCCGGCCCAGGTGTCAGAAACAATGTCCGTATCGAAATCGCCGTTCGCATAGGGCGAGTATGTGCGCGCCACGCGTTTCTGGTTGTAGTCCGATCGGAAGTAGGCCCCCCCGACGACCCAGGTCAGCCAAGAGTCCTCGGCCGAGTTGAACCGGATCTCCTGGTTGAACACCTTTTCATGTTCGCGCGTGTCGACCTTGTCCGCGTCTGGATTGGTCCAGAATCCTTGAATAGGAATAGGCGAAATGAGATCCATCAGGAACGTGTCGGAATAGTCGTAGCGCGACCGCAGCCGCATGTCCTGGAAGCTGGTGGTCGATGTCACTGTGAAGGCCTCGAAACGCTTCTCCACCTTCAACGAGAGGTCGCCGCGACGACGCTCGCTCCATGGGATGATGTCCGAGCCGCTGGCTGGATATTTCGGATGTTCGAGCAGCAGCGAGAATCCGCCGGTGCGCTTGTCTTCGTCATAGGAGCCGCCGAACGTCACCGTGAGGTCGTCGCCCGGCGTGAAGCGAAGGGATCCGCGCACGGCGCCGATCTTCGCTTCGCCCTCCTTGCCCCCCACGATCCTGTTCGGCACGTCGCCGTCGATCCCAGAGGCGCGCGCAGCGATGCGGCCAGCGACGCGGTCGGGGACGATCCAGCCTCCCGCCACGGCTTCGGCGAGCCGGTGACCGTCCGAGCCGACCTCGCCGGTGACGCGGAAAGTCGGCGTCCCGTCGGCCTCGTTGGTGACCACATTGACCATGCCGCCGAGCGCGTTACGGCCAAAGGTGGTGCCCTGCGGCCCACGCAGGACCTCCACCTGGCGCACGTCGAGCAGCGATGGGGGGTAACCATAGGCGGTGGTCGGAACGCCATCGACCGCGACGCCTACCGTGTTGTCCAGCGAGTTGAGCGGCAAGCCCAGCGGCCCGACGCCGCGCATGTTGAGAAAGTCCTGCCCGGTCATGCCGACGGAACCGAAGGACAGGTTCGGCGTGTCCCGCGTGATGTCGGCGCCGGGATCCGAACTCAGCGACGGAACCGACGCGCCGCCCAGCACGCTGATCGAGACCGGCGCCCTCTGCGGATCTTCGATCCGCTTGCGGCCGAAGACGGCGATCTCGTCGAGAGCGATCTCGCCGTCCTGCTCCGCCTCCTGGGCAGGGGCGGTCGTCGCCGTCACAAGCGCCGTCAGGCTGACGCCGAAAAGAACACTCGCACGAACGTGGCGACGCATTGACCTGAGCCCCTTGAAAGCCCGCCGGCGCGCGGCGACGCCGCCCTCGCCCGACGTGCCGCGAGGGTCACCCGCGCCGACATGGCTACTGCTGATGACGGGCGGAGCATGGCGGCAAGATCCGCCCTCGCCTACGCCGCCAACTTTCGTTCGCCCGGATATCGCTTTCGCGAAATCAAATCCGGCCCGCGGCGACCTTTTCGCAGCTCGGCGGAAAGCCGTAGCGGCGTCGATAGGCCGTGGCGAAAGCCGCCGGATTGCCGAAACCGACAAGATAGCCCACCTGCGACACCTGCATCGGCCGGCTCCTCAGCAGATCGCGCGCCAGCTCCAGGCGACGATTGCGAATGTATTCGAAGATGGTCACGCCATGAACCTGGCGGAACTGGCGGGTGAGCGTCGTCGTGTTGATGCCGGCGCTTCGCCCCATCTGCGCCAACGAAGGCGGATCGACGATGGAATCGTCGATGATCTTCGTTAACGCCATGACCCGCTCGTATTCGACCTCGCTCAAGCCGTGCGACGGCGCGTCGTCGTCGCTGTCGTGTTCGGCGAGCAGACGCGCCGTCTCGGCGATGAAGGCCAGCGCGCAACCCTGCAGGAAAAGACGGCTCAGCGCGCCGACGTAAGGATTGCCGAGGCTCAGGCGGGCGAGTTCGATCAGCCGGGCTGACGGCGGCAGCCATCTGAGCATGAAGGCGTCCGTCAGCATCGCACGGAGGGGCTCAAGCTGAACGCCCTCCTCCTCGTCCCGGATGGATTCGAAGAACGACGGATAGAGGCGGAAACCGGCTCCGGCGCAGTGCGTCCCCGCCCTGCAATTGCCTATGCAGCGCGCGCCCCCGCCGAATCCCATCACGATCGGGCAGGACCGCGGCAAAGTGAGGGAGCCATAACCTGAAATGTCGAGCTCGCCATCGTCGCCCGAGATCAACACGCCGCAGAAAATCGACGGCGTCTCCTCAACCTCGAGCCGCACGTCGACGAGATATTTGAGATCATAGCCGCTGGCGAAAAGGCCCGGCTGCACCTGTTTGGCCAGCATGAGACCACGCGCCACGGAATTCTCGACCCGATCCACACCGGCGTCATATGTCACGAGATTCTGGCTCAGGGTCTCCGCGATCACCGGAAGGTCATCAGCACGATAAGCGATCGGGTCCGCGCAAAAGAATTGATTCATTCTAGATAAACCCACAACCTTCGACCAAAAACATTGTTACTAAATATCAAGAAATAGCAACGAAATTTTTCTACTTTAGGATTGCTATAATAACCAACATCTTTTCGTTGGACATCGCAGGAATGTACTTTTCTGAGGGTCCCGCGTGTTGACAGCCGGGGTGCGGGGAGCGGGATCGTTCATGGCCTCCGCGACACCCTACAGCGGAAAACCGACCCTAAAGGCTACGGCCCGCGCGAGAGGCGCCGCGCGATCTCCCAGCCGTCAAGCAGCCGGCGTTCCTAGAGCTCGCCGAGCTCGAGGATCTCGGCAAGCACATGGGGGGACAGGTCGTCGGACGCGATCTTGAAGCGGCTCTGGCGCGGATGACGGGGATTGGACGAGTCTCGCCCGTCGAGGACGTCGAGGTGCGTATCGGCCGCGCCGGCGGGCTGCAGGCCACGCTTGCGCAGAGCCGCGAGCATAGGCGCGCGAGACGGGTCGCCGAGCGTCCGTGGCGAGGGCTGGCTAGTCCGCCGCCGCCCCGACAACGCGCTGCCGTTCGGCGGCGACATAGGCCGCGAGCTCGTCCGGCGTTCCCTTCGGGAAGGCCTCCCTCAGGTGGTCCAGGAACGCCGACACGCGCGCGCTGAGCAGCCGTCTCGTGGGATAGAGCGCCCAAAGCGCTGTCTGGACGCCTTCGACGTCGCCCCAAAGCGTCATCCGCCCGGCCTCGATGTCGGGGCCTGCGAGCGACAGCGGCAGGCGGGCGACGCCTGCTCCCGCGACGACGGCGTCGCGCACCATGACGAGCGACGACAGACCGAGCGTCGGATGGACCGCGACAGTCGACGGACCGTTCGGAGTGGTCACCCGCCATGTCTCCACGCCGCCCACGGCGCCGCGCACAACGGCCGGAACGGGCCTGCCGTCCGTCGGGCAAGCGACGCCGGGACCCGCCACCACCACCAGTCGGTCGTGAAGGAAGGCGCGGCCGACGAGATTGGCGTCGGGTTCGGGGTTCACCCGGATGACGAGGTCGTAGGCCTCCTCGATCATGTCGACCGGGCGGTCCTCGACGGTCACCTCGAGCCGAACGTCGGGATGCTTCAAGGCGAAGCCCGCGGCCAGCCTGCCCATGGCCGTCTGGGAGAACAGCAGGGGCGCGCTGATCCTGAGCCGTCCCCGGGGACGAGCCCCTCCCGACGCGATCTCGATCGCCGTCTCGTCGAGCTCGGTGAGCAACGCGCTTGTCCGCTCGCTGAGGGCGCGGCCCTCTTCGGTGAGAGTGAGGACCCGCGACCCGCGCTCGAACAGCCTCAGGTCGAGGCTCGCCTCAAGTTCGGCGACCCGACGCGACAGGGTCGCCTTCGGCCGCCCGGTCGCGCGGGCGGCTTTGCCGAAGCCGCCGTGACGGGCGACGAGGTTGAAATCCGCAAGGGCGAGAAGGTCCATGTGTTCCACCAGCGAGACGGTGCGTCCAAACATAGCGCCTATCGCCTCGTCTGTGGATCACCGAATTTGGGGATGTCCAAACCCGAACAGGAGCGACCCCAATGACCATCCTCGTCACCGGCGCCACCGGCCGTGTCGGCCGCCACGTCGTCGACCAGCTCGTGCGCCGCGGCGCGGCCGTGCGCGCGCTGACCCGCGACGCCTCCAAGGCGACCTTTCCAGACGGCGTCGACGTCGCGCAGGGCGACCTTCTCGACATCGACGCGATGCGCCGCGCCTTCGACGGCGTGACGTCTCTGTTCCTGCTGAACGCGGTCACGGGCGATGAATTCACCCAGGCGATCGTCACGCTCAACCTCGCCCGCGAGGCCGGGGTCGAGAGGGTCGTCTACCTGTCGGTGCTCCACGCCGACCGCTTCTCGAACGTGCCGCACTTCGCCGTGAAGTCGGGGGCGGAGCGGATGCTCGAACAGATGGGCTTCAGCGCCACGATCCTCCGTGCGTCCTACTTCATGGACAACGAGGTCATGGTCCGCGACGTCATCCTGAACCATGGCGTCTATCCCATGCCGATCGGCGGCAAGGGCGTGGCCATGGTGGACGCGCGCGACATCGCCGAGGTCGCGGCCATCGAACTGATCCGCCGCGACCAGGCGGCCGGCAAGCCGCCGATCGAGACCATCAATCTGGTCGGTCCGGACACGCTGACGGGAGCTTCGGCGGCGGCGATCTGGTCCGACATCCTCGGCCGCCCGATCGTCTATGGCGGCGACGACCCGAGCGGGTTCGAGCAGAACATGGCCGCCTTCATGCCGAAGTGGATGGCCTACGAGATGCGGCTGATGGCCGAGCGCTACGTCAGCGACGGCATGGTTCCCGAGGCGGGGGATGTCGATCGGCTGGTCAGGATCCTCGGCCGCCCCCTGCACAGCTATCGCGAAGCCGCCGCTCGCCTCGCCGCCGCGGCCGCGGGCTGAGGGGAGCCCAAGACGCCAGATCCAGGCGGTCCGGCGCGCCCGGCCGCCTGGATCAGCCAGACGCGACGCCCGTCAGGGCCGGAGCTTCTGCGCCTCACGGACCAAGACCGCGCCTTCGCCGCGCGCCGCGCCTGCCCCGCACGCGTGACGCGCGTCCAAAGAACGGCACCCTCTTGGAATATACCTTGAGTACATAAAAATTATGGATTTTGTCGATTAATTGCGTCTCGCCGGGCGGCGGACGCTCGACACTGGCCTCGATCGCGAGCCGTCGCGGACGAGGACCCTTCATGTCACACGCCGTGTTCCAGCTCGACGGCATCACCAAGACCTATCCCGCCACCGGCGCCGAGGAGGCGTTCGTCGCGCTGTCGCGGGTCGATCTCGACATCGCGAAAGGCGAGTTCCTGTCGATCATCGGGCCGTCGGGCTGCGGGAAGACCACGCTGCTGAACCTGCTGGCCGGGTTCCTGAAGCCGTCCACCGGCACGGTGTGGCGGTCGGGCCTCGCGAACCCCGCCCCCGGCCCCGACCGGACCATGATGTTCCAGGACTACGCGCTCTATCCGTGGATGACGGTGGCGGAGAACGTCGGCTTCGGCCTTCTCGCCAAGAGCCTCCCCCGGCGCGAGCGCGACGAGATCGTCCGGCATTTCATCCGGCTCGTGCGGCTTCAGGGCTTTGAGGACAAGTATCCCGACCAGCTCTCCGGCGGCATGCGCCAGCGCGTCAGCATCGCCCGCGCGCTCGCGCCCGATCCCGCCGTGGTGCTGATGGACGAGCCCTTCGGCGCGCTCGACTCGCTGACGCGCGACGAGATGCAGGAGGAGCTGCTGTCGATCTGGGCGGAGACCGGAAAGACCTTCGTGCTCGTCACCCACAGCATCGACGAGGCGGTGTTCCTGAGCGACCGGGTGATCGCCATGTCCGCGAAGCCCGGCCGCATCCAGACCGTGCTCGACATTCCGCTCGCCCGCCCCCGCCGGCCGGACATCCGCACCCGCGACGCGGACTTTCTCGAGCTGAAGCAGACCATCTTCGACCTGCTGCACCATGGGCGCGGCGCGTCCCATGGTCCGTCCGCCGGGGGCCACTGACATGTCCGCATCCGCCGTCTCCACGGCGCAGCCGGCGGCGAAGGCCGTCCGCCGCGCGCCGTCCCTTCGGGCGATCCTGACGCGGGCGCAGGGCGCGCTGGTGGTCGTCGGCCTGCTGCTCGCCTGGGAGGCCTCGGCGCGGGCCGGCCTGATCAACGTCAACCTGCTGCCGGCGCCGAGCGCCGTGCTGGTCGCGCTGCGCGACCTCTGGGACGCAGGCATGCTGGTGGACGACGTCACGGCCAGCGTGACGCGCGTCGCCATCGGCTACGCCATCGCCGCCGCGCTCGGCGTCGCGGGCGGCCTCGCCCTCGGGCGGTCGCCGCTCGCCGCGCGCCTGCTGCTGCCGATCATCGAGCTGGTGCGGCCGATCTCGGTGATCGCCTGGATCCCGATCGCCATCCTGTGGTTCGGGCTGGGCGATCGTCCGGCCTGGTTCCTGATCGCGCTCGGCGCGTTCTTCCCCATCTTCACCAACGCCTACGACGCCGCCCGCGCCCTGCCGGAGATCTACACCCGGGTGGCCCAGTGCTTCGGCGCGCCGCGCGGACTGGTGATCCGGAAGGTGCTGATCCCGGCCGCCACGCCGCAGATCCTGACGGGGCTGCGCATCGGCCTCGGCGCCGGCTGGGCCTGCGTCATCGCCGCCGAGCTGATCTCGGCGACCTCCGGGCTCGGCTACATGATCCAGCTCGCGCGGACCACGATCGAGATCGAGAAGGTCCTCGCCGGAATGGTGATCATCGGCCTGATCGGTTTCGCCATGAACGGCGCGATGCTCGCGCTGGAACGCTTCCTCGTGCGCGGCGCGACCCCGCGCTGACCTCAAGCCTCCAAGGACCTCGACCCATGAAACGACGGACATTCCACGCCGGCGCGGCCGCGGCCGTCGGCGGCGCCACGCTCGCCCGCCCCAGCCTCGTGCGCGCCGCGGCCGATCCGCTGCAGATCCGCCTCGGCTACCAGACGCTCTACGGCGGCGTCGGCGAGGTGTTCGAGACGCTGCGCCACACCAACATCCTCGCGCTGCACGGCATCGAGGCCAAGTTCAGCACCTTCACCTTCGGCGGGCCGCTGGCGGAGGCCGCGGTGGCGGGCAGCATCGACAACATCTCCGGGGCCGACGCGCCGGTGCTGCGCGGCTCCTCGCGGGTTCCCGGCACCAAGATCTTCCAGCGCACCCACGACTTCCGCTTCGCCGTGATCGGGCGGCCGGACTTCGAGGGCGGGCTGGCGGAGCTGAAGGGCAAGCGGCTCTCCGGTCCGTTCGGCACCACCGTGTTCCCCCGCAGCGTGCGCGCCATCGTTGCCGCCGGGATCAAGGAGCCGTTCAAGGAGATCCGGATCATCAACCAGGACATCGCCGAACAGGCGGATTCGCTGAAATCCGGCCTGGTGGACGCGGTCACCACCTGGGATCCGACCTACGAGCGCCTGCTGCAGCAGAAGATCGGCAAGGAGATCTGGACCAGCAAGGTCGGCGACGGCGCCGGCTATCAGGCCGTCACCGGCCCGTGGATCAAGGCGAACGGCGACGACGCCCTGGTGCGCCTGCTCAAGGCCTGGACCATCGCCACGTGGTGGACCTCGAACAACCTCGCCCAGTCGCGCGGCTGGTTCGGCGAGACCTCGCGGCTCGACGCCTCGCTGGTGGCGCCGGGCGCCGCGGCCGACCGCTACCTGCGCGCGCCGGTGAAGGACGCGGGCGCGATCGACCTCACGGTCACCCCGGACGAGATCGAGGGCACCAAGGCCGTGCTCGCCTTCCTCCGGGAGCAGAAGCTGCTGACGGCCGAGATCGACGCCGCCGCCTTCTACGACAATGGCCCGCAGGCCCGCGCCCAGAAGGAGATCGCGGCCGGCGACCACATCGACCTCGCCAAGATCGCCGCGACCTCCTGACCGGGGCCGCGCCCTCAGGCGCCCGAAGCGCCGGCCGGCCTCACCGCCGGCCGGCGCTTTTCGCATGCGAAGGACCCATGACCGACACCGCCGTGCTCTACCGCGTCGAGGACGGCGTCGCCGTGCTCACGCTGAACCGACCCGACGCCCGCAACGCCGTCACGCAGGAGATGATGCGCGATCTCCGCAGGGCGCTCGCGGAGGCGAACGCCGACGACGCCGTGCGCGCCGTGGCGCTGCATGGAAACGGGCCGTGCTTCTCCGCCGGCTTCGACATCAAGGAGCAGATCGAGAACCGGCCGACCGGGGCCGAGGCCTGGGACGGCATCCTGCGGAACGAGTTCGAGACCGTGATGGGGTTCTGGCGCTCGCGGAAGCCCACGGTCTCGGCGGTCCACGGCGCCTGTTTCGGCGGGTCGCTCCAGCTTGCGACCGCCTGCGACCTGACCATCGCGTCCGAGGAGACGCGGTTCGCAGAGCCTGAGCTCCAGTTCGGCGCGACCGTGGTGGCGCTGACGCTGCCGTGGCTGGTGGCGCCCAAGATCGCCAAGGAGATCATCCTCACCGGCGAGGCGAACCTCTCCGCGCGCCGGGCCTACGAGATCGGGCTCGTGAACCGGATCACGCCCACCGGCGCAGCGCTCGACGAGGCGCTGTCGGTCGCGCGCCGCATCGCGGCGATGGACCCCGGTCTGGTCCAGCGCACCAAGGGCGCGATCAATCTGGCGTTCGAGGCCGCCGCCATGAGCGACGCGCTCGAACAGGCGCTCGCCATCGACCTCGAGATCGAGGCGGTCGGATCGCCCGACAAGCTGCGCTTTCTGGAGATCGCGCGCACGCAGGGGCTGAAGGCCGCCTTCGCGTGGCGCGACAGCCGCTTCGCCCGCGACGGAGACTGACCCGGCCGCGGGCCGCGCGTCTCAGGCGACCGCGGGGTCGACTGTGCGCGCGGCGTCGAGCAGGCGGACGATCGCCGTCCGGTCGCCCTTTCCGGTCGATCCCGTGGGTATGGCGTCCACCACATGGATGTGGTCCGGCACCTTGAACCGCTCCACGCGCTCCGCGGCCCAGGCCTTCAGCTCGTCGGAGGTGACGCGCGCGCCGTCCTTCAGCCGCACGAACAGATGGATCGCCTGGCCGAGCCGCTCGTCCGGCGCGCCGGCCGACAGGGCCGCCTCCACGGCGGGATGGCCCTCGAACAGGTGGTCCAGCTCCAGCGGCGCCACCTTGTTCGCGCCCCGGGAAATCACGTCCTTGATGCGCCCGGTCAGCTCCACGATTCCGCCGCGTCGCTCGCGGCCGAGATCGCCGGTGCGGTAGTAGTCGTCCTGAAAGGCGGCGGCCGTCTGGTCGGGGCTGTCGAGATAGCCCGACATGCCGAACGGCGTCCGGATCTGAAGCTCGCCCTCCTCGCCGAGCGGCGCGGAGGAGCCGTCGGCGCGCGCGATGCGGAACGTCACCCCGGCGGTCGCCCGGCCGATCGTCCCGAACCCGTCCGGCGTCTCGGCGCTGTCGAAGCAGAAGTCGCAGGAGCCGGTCTCGGTCGAGCCGTACATGTCGACGATCGCGGCCTGGGGCGAGGCCGCCGCCACCCGCCGCCCGAGCGCGGCGCCCAGCGGCTCGCCGCCGGTGATCCAGACGCGCAGTGGCGCAGGGTAGGCGGAGGCGTCCGAGAGCATGGTTCGGAACATGGTCGGCACGGCGGTCGCGACCGTCGCGCCGTCGCGGACGGCCTCGTCCATGGCAGCGGGCGAGAACCGCGGCACGAGGGTCAGCCGGGCGCCCGACAGGATCGAGACGAGGCTGACCCAGATGCCGAACACGAAGGTGAGCTGCAGCGGCATCACCGAATGGTCGGCGGGCGTCAGCGCGAGACGCTGGGTCAGGACGCGGAGCTTGCCCGCGAACTCCTTCTGCCCGAGCAGGACGCCCTTCGGCGTTCCCGTGCTGCCCGACGTGAAGATGATGAGGCCCGTGTCCGGCTCGTGCAGGCGGGGCTCGGCGCGGGAGACGCGGCGCGCGCGCCCGTCCGTGACCACGATCCGGGCCGACACCCTCGCCACGATGCGATCGACGGCGGGCTTCGGCGACGAGACGTGGATGGGCGTGACCGCGAGGCCGAGACGCCACGCGGCGTAGTAGGCCGCAAGGTCCGCCGGCGCGTTGCGGATGCGGATCGCGACCGCCTCGCCCGGCGCCGCCTTGAGCCGTCGCAGGTCGGCCTCGGTCTCGCCCGCCAGCGCCTCGAACGCGGCGGCGTCGAGGCGGACGTCGCGATCCCCGACCGAGAAGGCGCCCTGCGCCACGGCTCCGGAGATCAGGTCGGCGAGGGGGAAGGTCATGGGTCGTGCGCTCGACGGGTTGGCGGCGGGGGCGAAGGGTTCGGTCATGCGCCGAGAAAGACGCGCGCGATCCGGGGGTCGTCCCGGAGGTCCGGCGAGGGACCGGAGGCGACCAGACGCCCGCTCTCCAGCACATAGGCCCGGTCCGACATCGTGAGCGACAGCGTCACGTTCTGCTCGATGAACAGGATCGCGACGCCTTCGGCGCTCAGCGTCCGGAACACCTCGCGCAACTGCCCGATCACCTGCGGCGCGAGGCCGAGGAAGGGCTCGTCCACGATCAGCAGGCGCGGCAGCGACATCAGCCCGCGGCCGAGCGCCAGCATCTGCTGCTCGCCGCCGGACATCTCGCCGGCGAGCTGCCCCCGCCGCTCGCGCAGCTTCGGGAACAGGCCGTAGACGCGCTCCAGCGACGCCGCCCGGGCGGCCCGGGCGCGGGGATGCCAGGCGCCGAGCCTCAGGTTCTCCAGAACGGTCAGCTTGGGGAACACCGCCCGGCGCTCCAGCACATGGGCCACGCCGCTCTCGGCGCGGCGGTGGGTCGGGCGCGCCAGAAGGCTTTCGCCGTCCAGCCGCACGTCGCCGCCGACCGCCGTCACCAGCCCGCTGATGGCGTTGACCACGGAGCTTTTGCCCGAGCCGTTCGGCCCGAGCAGGGCCACGGTCTCCCCTGCCCCGACCGTGAGCGAGACGTCCCAGACGACCTGATAGTCGCCATAGGCGACCTGCAATCCCTCGACCTCAAGCAGCATCGGTCGCGGTTCCGAGATAGGCGTCGATGACCGCGGGCGTCGCCCGCACGCTGTCGGGGGCGCCGAAGGCGATGCGCCGCCCGCTCCGCAGCGCGAGCACCCGGTCGGCGAGCCGCATCAGCACCTGCATGTTGTGCTCGATCGTCACCACCGTGACGCCCCGCTCCTTCAGCGACAGCACCAGATCGACCAGCCCCGGGATGGTGCGCTGGTCGACGCCGCCGGTGACCTCGTCCATCAGCAGCAGCTTCGGCCGGGTCGCGAGGCCGCGGGCGAGTTCGAGCCGCTTGCGCTGCCCGGTGGAGAGCTCGCGGGCGAAGCTGTGGCGCTTCTCCAGCAGATCGACCTGGTGGAGCGCGTCGAGAGCGGCGTCCCGCGCCTCCGCGAGCGACGCCGTGCGCGAGATCGCCCCGACGATCACGTTCTCCGTCACCGTCATGTCCGCGAACGGCTTCAGCTTCTGGAACGTGCGCGCGACGCCGGCCCGGCTGATGACGTCGGGGCGCAGCCCGCGCAGCTCCCGCCCCTCCAGCAACACAGAGCCGCGATCGGGCCGCTGGAACCCGGTGAGCAGATCGAACAGCGTGGACTTGCCGGCGCCGTTCGGGCCGATGACGCCGAGGATTTCTCCGCGCTCGACCTCGAAGCTGATCCCGTCGTTCGCGGTCAGGCCGCCGAAGGCCTTGCTCAGATCGGACACCACCAGCAGCGCGCTCATGCGGCGCGCTCCCGGCGGCGGAGGCGTTCGCCGAGCAGGCTGAGGACGCCGGCGGGACGCCAGACGCAGATCGCGAGGATCAGCGCGCCGTAGATCAGCAGGTCCGCCGCCCGGCCCGTGCCCCCGAACAGGCCGCGCGCATACTCCTGCAACGGCACCAGAATGAGCGCGCCGACGATCGGCCCGAGCACCGTGCCGCAGCCGCCGAGCACGGTGACGAGCACCACCATCGCCGACAGCTCGACCGAGAAGAAGCGCTCCGGATCGAGCGACAGCAGGTAGACCGACAGGAACGAGCCCGACACCGACATCAGCGCGGCGGAGATCGCGAAGGCCACCACCTTGTCGCGCGCCACGCGGACGCCAAGGCTCGCGGCCGCGTCCGGCTCGTGCCGGATCGCCTGCAGGCGATAGCCGAGCCGGCTGCGTCCGAGCGCCCAGGCGACCAGCGTCGCGCCCGCCGCGAGCGTCGCCGCCATGCCGTAGTAGGGCGTCTTGGAGCCGAAGAACTGCAGGCTCCACCACGGGTTCGCGCGATCGAGCGGCAGCAGCAGGCCGGACGCCGCGCCGACCCATTCCCAGCGCGCGAAGACGATCTGCAGGCTGAAGCCGACGAGCAGCGTCGCAAGCGTGAAGTGGTGGCCCTTGAGCCGCAGCGTCGCCACGCCGATGAAGGCCGCGGCGAGGACCGACAGCGCGACGCCGACGACGGCGCCGACCCACGGCGTGACGCCGTAATGGGCGTAGAGCACGCCCGTGGCGTAGGCCCCGAGGCCGAAGAAGGCGGCGTGGCCGAGGCTGATCTGGCCCGAGAACCCGGCCATGATGTTCCACGACTGCGCCATGGCGGCGTAGAGGAAGATGGTGATCAGCACGTGGAGCTGGTGGCTGTTCTGGGTCGCCAGCGGCGCCGCGAAAACCGCGACGGCGCCGAGAACCAGCAGGGCCTTCGCCCAGCCGGGGACGGGCGGGTGCAGCGGCTCGGCCTTCGCCTGCGCGAGACGATCGTCGGGAGCGCTCATGGTCACGCCCGCCCGAACAGGCCGTTCGGCCGCGTCAGCACCACCACGAAGAACAGCGCGTAGACGATCAGCGTCTTGTAGGACGGGTCGATGAAGACGCCGCCGACCGACTCCACCAGCCCGATCAGTATTCCGGCGTAGAGGCTGCCGAACAGACTTCCGAAACCGCCGAGCGCGACCGTGACATAGGCGAGCGGCGCGAAGTTGATCGCGACGTCCGGGAAGATGTAATAGAAATTCGACAGCGCGGAGCCCGCGATCCCGAGACAGCCGAGGCTGATCGCCCAGCCGAGCGCGTAGGTGCGGTCGGTGGGCACGCCGAGCACCGCGGCGGCCTTGGCGTTCTGCGCGGTGGCGCGCAGGGCGAGCCCCGTCTCCGTGCGCGTGACGAACAGCCAGAGCGCCACGAAGGTCGCCACGCACAGCACGCCCGCGAGCGCCTGGGGGCGGCCGACGAAGGCGTCGGCGATCTGGAGGCGGCCGGCGGCGAGCGGCTCCTGGATCAGGCGGTAGTCCGGCCCCCACAGGAACTGCGCGCCGGCGCGCAGCGTGATGGCGAGCCCGAACGTGCCGCAGATCTGCACCAGCATCGGCGCGCCGAGGAAGCGCCGGATCAGCCCGTAATGCACGAGCACCCCGGCGATCGCCAGCAGCGCGACCACCGCCGGCAGCGACAGGAGCGGATCGATCCCGCCCAGCGCCCAGAACCAGAACGAGGCGTACATGGCCAGCATGAGAAACTCGCCATGGGCGAAGTTCACGATCTCCATCAGGCCGAACACCAGGTTCAGCCCGACGGCGACCAGCGCATAGATCAGCCCCATCAGCAGGCCGCTGATCAGCGCCTGAACCAGCATCTCGGTGGTCATGGTCGCCTCCCCGCCCCCATCGGCCGCCGGCTCAGATCTCGATCTCGAGACCGTCGTGGGTCGCGACCACGTTCGCGGCGGCGAGCGCGTCCGCGTGCTCCGCGAAGCCCTGCTCGCGCAGCGACAGGATGTGATGCACCGCCACGCGCTTCAGGCCCGCGCGCTTTACGAAGGCGAGCAGCTGCTCCGCCGGGAAATGGGCGCCTTCGATGAAGACGAGATCCGCCGCGCCCGCATGGGGCTCGATCTCCTCGATCGCGGCGAGATCGCTCGAATAGAGCGTCTTCCGGCCATCGGACTCCACCAGGATGGAGTAGCTGTCACGCACCGCGTCGGTGCCTTCGAGCTCCGGATAGTACTCGCGGATGTGGTTGTTCGGGATCGCGGTGAGCGTGAAGTCGGGATCGTCGTGGAACACGCCCTCGCCGAACGGCAGAACCTCGATGCTGAAGTTCACGAACACCTCGGGGCGCAGATAGAGCACGGCGAGGTAATCGCGGATCACCTTCTCCACGCCCGCCGGCACGTAGATGCGCAGGACGTTCTGGATGTTGTCGTAATCTTCCGCCGCCGGATGGCGGATCTGGGAGCGGTAGGTCGGATCGGTCCGCGTCAGCAGCGCGCGGGCGTAGATCGGGTCGATGTAGTGGTGCTTGATGTGGGCGAGCTGGCCGATGCTCGTCACATGATCGGCGTGGAGATGCGTCAGCACCACCGTGTCCACCGAGGCGGTGTCCACGCCGTGGTGGAACAGCAGCTCGCTCGCCGGCTGGGCGCAATCGAGCAGAAGCGTCCGGGCGCCCTTGAGAAAGGCGAGCGTCGTGTTGAAGCGGCCTTTGGCGGGGAGAGCCGCGCCGGAGCCGAGAACCAGCACCTTGGTCATGATCTGTCCGTGACGTCGATGGGGAGAGAACCGTTCGCGGACGCAAGGCCGGCGGAGCGGGCGGATGGCCGCGAACGGGTCTTCAGAAAGGATGAAAGGAGGCGCGGAAGGCCTTGAAGCTTAGAGCTTGGCGTCCTGCGCGGCCTTCTGCGCCCAGTTCGGCGCCGGATAGACCAGTTTGCAGACCGCGAGCTCGGCCGGATAGAACGTGCAGTACTTGCCGTTCTGGACCTGGATCATGATCGAGCGGGCTTTGACGTTCTGGCCGGTCTGATCGAACTTCACGCCCTCATAGGGCACGACCAGCTGATCGGACGGCAGATCGGTCGCGGCGAGCGCCGCGCGGATCTTCTCCGGCTCCACCGAGCCCGCCCGGTTCACCGCGTCGAGCAGCACGTAGATCGAGGTGAACTCGCGGGCCGGGATGTCGGTCAGCTCGCGCCCGTTGGAGTGCTTCTTGAACAGCTCCTGCACCTTGGCGATCAGCGGGAAGCGCTGCGCCAGATCGCCGTTGAAGGGGGAGCGGGTGATGGCGCCTTCGGCGTCACGGCCGAGCGTCTTCAGGAAGCTCGGATCGACGAAGCCGGCGCCCTGGGCGATGACCAGCGGCGGGTTGTAGTCGAGGTCCTTGGCGGTCTTGTAGAGCAGGATGCTGTCGGCCGTGAAGCCGGTCTGCAGGACGACGTCGGCGTTGGCGGCCTTGAGGCGCTGCACCTCGGAGGTGAGGCTCGGGGTCTGAACCTTGTAGGAGATCGACTCCAGCACCTTGACGCCGCGCTCCTTGGCGACCCGGTTCTGCACCCGCGCGCTGTCGGAGCCGAGCGCGCTGTCCTCGTTCAGGATCGCGACGGTCTCGATCTTCTTGCCGTAGAGCTTCTCGAAATCCTTCAGGAAATCGAACTGGAACCGCACAAAGTGCTCGTCATGGGGCGTGGTGCGGAAGAAGTACTGGAAGCCGCGGTTGGTCAGCGACGGGGCCGACGACGAGCCGTTGACGAAGGGCACGGCGGCGCGCTCGCTCACCTGGCTGATCGGCGCGCTGACCGACGACATGATGCCGCCCAGCAGCACGTTGACCTTCTCTTGGGCGATCAGGCGCTCGGCCTCGCTCTGGCCCACGTCCGGCTTGCCCTGATGGTCGGCGACGACGAGCTCGATCTTGCCGCCCTTGAGGCCGGGAAGCCCGCCGCCCTTGGCGAGCGGCAGCGGCAGGTCGGCGCCCTCGTTCACGATGTCGACCACGGTCTTGAGCGCCGCGAGCGAGTCGACGCCGAGCTGCGCGTTCGGACCGCTCAGGGCGTAGAGCACGCCGATCTTGAGATTTTCCTGCGCGACGGCCTGAGACCCGAACGCAAGCGACGCCACCGCCGCCGACAGAAGCCACGTTTTCATGTTCCAACCCCGAAGCTCGCGCGCCCCCATGGCGCGAGATTCATTCGACAAAAACCATCGAATGTGTCGGCTGGAACGTGGCAAGCCGGACCGCCCCGCTAAAGCAATTAATTTTCTCCCCGCTCGGGTCCTACGGGCGAAATCCGTGGAAAGACGCGCAAATCCCTACGCGTCAGGCCCGGCTGCGGCGGGCGAGCCAGAACGTGGGGCCCGCGACCGCGCCATAGGCGACGAAGCCCGCAAGGCCGAGCAGGGCCGCCGGACCGAGGTCCGGCAGCGCCGGGATGACGCCGCGGGCGATCGCCGCATGGTCGCCCGCGAGCGCGATCACGCCGATGGCCGCGATGGTGGCGACGGTCAGCCCGACCACGTTGACGACGAAGCGGCGGTCGGCGGCGAACCCCTCGCGGCGGGCGAGCAGGCCGAGCAGGATCGCGAAGTTCACCCAGGCCCCGATCGAGGTGGCGAAGGCGAGTCCCGCATGGGCCCAGGGGCCGATCAGCGCCAGCTTCAGCCCGAGATTGACGAGGGTCGCGATCGCCAGCGCCTTCACCGGCGTCGCGGTGTCGCCGGAGGCGTGGAAGGCGGGCGTCACGCAGCGCAGCGCCACGATCGCCGGCAGGCCGAGCGCGTAGGCCTGAAGCGCCGCGGCCGATCCCGCCACCGCCTGCGCGTCGAAGGCGCCGCGGCCGAACAGCGCCGCGACGGTTGGAGCCGCCGCCGCCGCGAACAGCGCCACGAAGGGCAGCGTCAGCCCCCAGGCGCCTTCGAGCGCCCGGTTCAGGCGGTCCCGCGCGCCGCCCTGGTCGTTTTTGGCGAGCCGGCGCGACAGTTCCGGCAGCAGCACCGTGCCGATGGCGATGCCCACCACCGCCAGCGGCAGCTGGTAGAGCCGGTCGGCGTAATAGAGGTAGGACACCGACCCGGTGGGCAGGAACGAGGCCAGGATCGTGTCCGCGAACATGGCGATCTGCACGCCGGCGGAGCCCAGAACCGCCGGCCCGAAGCCGGTGAGGAAGCTCTTCACCCGCTCGGTGATCCGCGGCGCCTTCAGGCTGAGCCCGAGCCCGGCGCGCTTCAGCTCCGCCAGCACCAGCGCGAGCTGCGCGACGCCCGAGACCAGCACCCCGACCGCCAGCGCATGGGCGGGCGTCGGGAACAGGTCGGAGGCCACAAGCGCCGCGATCATGCACAGGTTCAGCAGGATCGGCGTGGAGGCCGCCACCGCGAACCGGTCATGGGCGTTGAGCATGCCGGTGACGAGCGTCATCACCGAGATGAACAGCAGATAGGGGAAGGTGACGCGGGTGAGCGTGGTGGTGAGGTCGAGCTGGTCGGGCTCGGCGGTGAAGCCCGGCGCAAGCGCCGCGACCACCAGCGGCGTCGCGGCGAGCGCAAAGCCGAGCAGCGCCAGATGGGTGACGACGGTGATCGACAGCACGTCGTCGGCGAAGGCCCGCGCGGCGCCCTCCCCGTCCTGGGTCAGGGCCTTGGTGTAGCGCGGCACGAAGGCGGCGTTGAAGGCGCCCTCGGCGAAGATGGCCCGGAAGTGGTTCGGCAGCCGGAACGCCACCATGAAGGCGTCGGCCAGAGGCCCCGCGCCCAGAAGCGCCGCCATCATGACGTCGCGGACGAAGCCGAACAGCCGCGAGACCAGCGTCAGACCGCTGACCGAGGCCACCTTGCGCCACATGAACCCTATCCCGCCCCGAACGCACGCCCGCGCCGGTGAATCGGCGCGTCACGGGGCGCGACCGTAGCCGCCGGGCGCCGATCCGGAAAGGCGGCGCCCGGAGGAAACGAGACCCGGCCGATCAGGCGGTCGCGGGCGCGCTGTCCGCGGGGAACAGGGCGTAGCGCTGGAACACCAGACCGACCGTGTCGCCGACCGAGATCGGCGCGTTGGTGGGCAGCAGCGCCTCGACGCGGGTCTTGCGGGCGCCGACCTCGATGTCGGCGCGGCGGTAGGCGCCGGTGCGGCGCAGCGCCGCCACGGTGCCGGCCACCGTCGAGGAGCCGTTCAGCTCCTTCACGGTCACGTCCTGCGGGCGCACGAAGAACTTCGCCGGCCCGTCCTGCGCCGAGACGCCGGACACCGGCAGCGGCGCGCCGTCGAGCGCGGCCGAGCCCGCCTGCACCGTGACCGGGATCGCGCTCGACTCGCCGATGAAGGCGTAGACGAACGGGGTCGCCGGGCTGTCGTAGATCTCGTCCGGGGTGCCGATCTGCTGGAGGTCGCCCTTGTGCAGCACGGCGACGCGATCCGCGAGCTCCAGCGCCTCCTCCTGGTCGTGGGTCACGAACACGGTGGTGTGGCCGGTCTCCTTGTGGATCTGACGCAGCCAGCGGCGCAGGTCCTTGCGCACTTGGGCGTCGAGCGCGCCGAACGGCTCGTCCAGCAGCAGCACCTGCGGCTCGATGGCGAGCGCGCGGGCCAGCGCCACGCGCTGGCGCTGGCCGCCGGAAAGCTGGGACGGATAGCGCTTCTCGAGCCCGGTGAGCTGGATCAGTTCCAGCAGCTCCAGCACCTTGCTCCGGATCTGGCCTTCCGCCGGCCGACGCGCCTTGTCCCGCACCCGGAGACCGAAGGCGATGTTGTCGAACACGGTCATGTGCCGGAACAGGGCGTAATGCTGAAACACGAAGCCGACGTTGCGCTCCTGCACCGACTTCGACGAGGCGTCGATGTCGCCGAACAGGATCTTGCCGCCGTCCAGCGACTCCAGGCCGGCGATGGCCCGGAGCAGCGTGGTCTTGCCGGAACCGGACGGCCCCAGCAGGGCGACGAGTTCGCCCTCGCGGATGTCGATGCTGACGCCGTTCAGGGCGGCGAAGGAGCCGTACTGCTTGCGGACGTCGCGGATCTTGAGCTCAACGGACATTGGAACGCCCTCACTTCCTGTGTTTCGAGGAAATTTCGTCGCCGTAACGCCATTCCAGCAGCGACTTCACCACAAGCGTGACGAGCCCGAGCCCCGCCAGCAACGTCGCCGCCGCGAAAGCCGCGACGAAATTATAGTCATTATAGAGAATCTCTACCTGCAATGGGAGAGTGTTCGTGAGGCCGCGAAGGTGGCCGGACACCACGGACACGGCGCCGAACTCGCCCATCGCGCGGGCGTTTGAGAGCAGCACGCCGTAGAGCAGCGCCCAGCGCACGTTCGGCAGCGTCACCGACCAGAAGGTGCGCCAGCCGTTGGCGCCGAGCGAGAGCGCCGCTTCCTCCTCGCTCGTGCCCTGCTCCTGCATCAGCGGGATCAGCTCGCGGGCGACGAAGGGGAAGGTCACGAACACGGTGGCGAGCACCAGGCCCGGAACCGCGAAGATGATCTGCAGGCCGTGCTTGTCGAGCCAGGGGCCGAAATAGCCGTTGGCGCCGAACAGCACGATGAAGCAGAGGCCCGACACCACTGGCGAGACCGAGAACGGCAGGTCGATCAGCGTCAGCAGGAAACTCTTGCCGCGGAACTCGAACTTGGCGATCGCCCAGGACGCCGCGAGGCCAAACACCACGTTCAGCGGCACCGCAATCGCCGCCACCAGCAGGGTGAGCCGGATCGCGGCCTGGGTGTCGGGATCCGCGAAGGCCTCGAAATAGGCCGCCACGCCGTTGCGGAACGCCTCGGCGAACACCGCGAACAGCGGCACCACAAGGAACAGGGCGAGGAAGCCGAGGCCGAGCCCGATCAGCAGCCGCCGGGCGGACGAGCTTTCGGAGGTCGGATTGGAGAGCGGGCGGGCCGCAGGGGCGGCGGCGACGTCAGCGGACATGTCCGAGCCTCCGGCGGGTCCAGGCTTCAAGCAGGTTGATCAGCAGCAGGAGCGCGAAGGAGATCAGGAGCATGATCGTGGCGACGGCGGTCGCCGCGCCGTAGTCGAACTCCTCGAGCTTCATGATGATGATGAGCGGCGCGATCTCCGACACGTAAGGCACGTTGCCGGCGATGAAGATGACCGAGCCGTACTCGCCGACCGCGCGGGCGAAGGCGAGCGCGAAGCCGGTGAGCAGAGCGGGGAACAGCGTGGGCAGCACGACGCGCAGCAGCGTGACCGGACGATCGGCGCCGAGCGTCGCGGACGCCTCCTCGAGCTCCTTGTCCAGATCCGTCAGCACCGGCTGCAGCGTGCGCACCACGAAGGGCAGCCCGATGAAGACCAGCGCCACGAAGATGCCGAGCGGGGTGTAGGCGACCTTGAACGGCAGCCACTGCCCGATCCAGCCGTTCGGCGCGTAGATCGCGGCGAGCGCGATGCCGGCCACCGCGGTCGGCAGGGCGAAGGGAAGGTCGACGGCCGCGTCCACCAGACGGCGTCCGGGGAAATCATAGCGGGTCAGCACCCAGGCGAGGATGAGGCCGAACACGGCGTTCAGCAGTCCAGCCAGCAGCGACAGGCCGAAGCTGACGCGCAGGGCGGACAGCGTGCGCGGATCGGAGGCGATCTGCGCCAGCCGCTCCACGCCGAGCGATCCCGCCCAGAGGATGACGCCGCCGAGCGGCAGGAGGATGATGAGCGTCAGCCACAGCCAGGTGAACCCGAAGGTCAGCCCGAAGCCGGGCAAGGCGCTGGGCGTTCGAAACGTCGTTCGACTCATGAGAATTCAGGTCTCGTGCGGCGGACCGCGTCCACGGAAGATCGCCGCGCGGCGTTCGGGGAAGGACCCGGCGCGCGCACGGCGATCAGAAGGCGAAACATCGTTGGGCCGGGCGTTACTTCGGCTTGAAGATCTGGTCGAACACGCCGCCGTCGCCGAAGTGCTCGGTCTGGGCCTTGGCCCAACCGCCGAAGGCGCCGTCGATAGTGACGAGTTCGAGCTGCTTGAAGCGCTCCACGTCGGCCTTGTTCGACACGGTCTCGGGCTTGGCCGGGCGGTAGAAGTGCTTGGCCGCCAGCGACTGGCCCTCGGGCGAGTACAGCAGGTTCAGGTAGGCCTCGGCCGCCTTGCGGCTGCCGTTCTTCTCGACGTTGGCGTCGACGATCGCGACCGGCGGCTCGGCCAGGATGGAGATCGACGGGAACACGATCTCGAACTTGTCGTCGCCGAACTCCGCGAAGGAGAGATAGGCCTCGTTCTCCCAGGCCAGCAGCACGTCGCCGAGACCGCGCTGGGCGAAGGTGGTGGTGGAGCCGCGCGCGCCGCTGTCCAGCACCGGCACATGCTTGAACAAATCGGCCACGAAGGCCTTGGCTTTCTCCGGATCGTCGCCGTTCTGCTTAAGGCCGTAGGCCCAGGCCGCGAGATAGTTCCAGCGCGCGCCGCCCGAAGTCTTCGGGTTCGGGGTGATGACCTCGACGCCCGGCTTCACCAGATCGTCCCAGTCCTTGATGCCCTTAGGGTTGCCCTTGCGGACCAGGAACACGATCGTCGAGGTGTACGGCGAGGAGTTGTGCGGGAGACGCTTCTGCCAGTCGGCCGGCAGCTTGTTCGTGGCTTTGACGATGGCGTCGATGTCGGAGGCGAGCGCCAGCGTGACGACGTCGGCGTTCAGACCGTCGATCACGGAACGGGCCTGCTTGCCCGACCCGCCATGGGACACCTGAACCTTGATGTCCTGTCCGGTCTCGGCCTTCCAGTGCTTCACGAACAGCGCGTTGAAGTCCTTATAGAGCTCGCGCGTCGGATCGTAGGAGACATTGGTGATCGTGGACTGGGCGGCGGCGGGTAGCGCGCCGAAGGCGATCGGAGCGGACAACGCCAGCGCGGCGAGCAGGCGAGAGGCGGAGCGACGGTTCATTTCAGGTCTCCAGGAACACTAAGGCTTATTCCACATTCTCCATCGCGTTTGTCAACTTAAAAGGCGCGCCATGCGCGGCCTTTGACCTTAAATACATTCTATATATGTTTATTAAGCGAGGCGGGATAACCGCGCGGAGCGGGATTGCGTCTCTCCCGCGCCGACACTATAAGGCTCGCCAGTCGGAGTGTGGCGCAGCCCGGTTAGCGCACTAGTCTGGGGGACTAGGGGTCGTGGGTTCAAATCCCGCCACTCCGACCATTTCTTTTTCACTGCGAGGCGCGGCGAGATGCGGCGACGAAGCGTTTCCCCAGAACGCCGCAGACAGACGCCACCGCCGAGGACCGTTCGCCCGTATGGAAGACTACAAGGCCCTGCTTGAGCGCATGAAGGCCGCGCAGCTCGCATTGCTCGCCGCCGCCGCCAAGGCCCGCACCCTTCCCTCCGAGGGCGCCCTGCGCAAGATCGCGGATCTCGAAGTGGCCATCGGCGCGCTCGAGCATCTGATCGACGAAGGCGCGCTCAATTCGGCCTGACCGCCGGGCCATCTCTGAAGGAAACATGAAGATTTCGGCTTGCGCCGGAACCGCTGCCGGGCTGCGCGCGTTTGGTTCGCGAAGTCAAGGCCAGAGCAGCCCCATGTTTTATGTTTTTCCCGTTCGTTCCACCGATCTCGACAACGCCATCACCGTCGCCGTCGATCCGGCGCTGGAGCCCGCTCAGGCGGCGCAGGCCGACGCCGCCCTCGACGGGTCCGAGGATGTGGACTTCGTCGACGACACGCTGCTGAACACGGCGCCCCACAACGCCATTGAGCGCCAGCTGTTCACCGGCGATATGGTGGGTCTCGCGCTCATGTCGGGCGCGATCATCTGGACCGCCATGGGCGCGATCGCCTGACGTCTTCATCTCCACAGCGCGCGTAAGGCCGCATGCACGATCCAACCGGGCGCGCGGCGCCAGAGAATCCGTCGAGCCCCGACGCGGCTCTGAACGTTCTCTATGTGGACGACGACGACGACATCCGCGCCGTCGTGGAGATCGCGCTCGGCATCGATTCGAACATGACGACCGCCTGCGTGTCGTCGGGACAGGCGGCGCTGGACGCGGTGGCGGAATTCCGGCCCGACATCATCCTTCTCGACGTCATGATGCCCGTGATGGACGGGCCGACCACGCTCGCGCTGCTGCGGACCCGGGAGCCCGCCGACGCGACGCCGGTGGTGTTCGTCACCGCGCGCACCCAGGAGCGCGAGGTGGAGCGGTTCCTGGCGCTTGGCGCTGCGGGCGTCATCGCCAAGCCGTTCGATCCCATGACGCTTGCGGCGCAGGTGCGCGCCTTCCTCACGCCCGCGGGCTGAACGCGCGGTCAGGGCGTCCGGCGCAGGAAGGTTCCGAAGGCGCGCGGCCCGTCGCCGGTGGCGTGTTCCGCCTCCACCTTCAGCGTCGCCACGTCGATCACGCTCAGGCTGTTGCCGAACCAGTTCGCCACATAGACCCGGCGCCCGTCCGGCGACGCCTCGATCCCTTCCGGATACTCGCCGACCTCGATCTCGGCCACCGGCTTCAGCGTGGCGAGATCGAAGACCGACACCTGCGAGGCGTACTGGTCGGTGACGAAGCCGCGCCCGCCCGCCAGCGCCACCGCATAGGGCCGCTCGCCGACCTTCACCGCGCCCACGACCTTGCGCGCGGCGATGTCGATCACCGACACGTCGTTCGAGCCCACATTGGCCACATAGGCGCGGCGGCCGTCCGGCGCGATGGTCACGCCGAAGGGCCGCGCGCCGACCGCGATCTGGTCCACCCGCTTGCCCGCCGCCAGATCCACCACCGAGACCTGATCGGAATCCCGGTCGGCGGAGAGCAGCAGCGCGCCGTCCGGCGTCACCGCGAGGCCGGACGGCGAGACGCCCACGTCGTAGCGGGCGGTGATCTTGCCCGCAGCCGGATCGACCGCGAGCACATGGGCGGCGTACCAGTCCGCCACATAGACCGTGCGGCCGTCCGGATGGACGGCGACGCCGAGCGGCCCGCCCTCGAGCGGGATGCGCGCCGTCACCGCGCGGGCGGCGGCGTCGATCACGGCGAGGGACTTGCCCTCGGGGCTGGTGACATAGGCGCGCGCGCCGTCCGGGGCCATGGCCACGCCCGCCGGCTTGCCGCCGATGGGAATGGTCGCGACCGTGCGGCCGGACGCGAGGTCGATCACCGACACGTCGTCGCCCGTCTGGTTGGTCACGAAGGCCTCGTCGCCGTGGGCCGCGCCCGCCGCGAGGGCGAGCGCCAGCGCCGCGGCGCAGAGACGGCGCACGCGCCGCGTCCTCACTGGCCCTTCTCGGCCTTGTCCTTGAGCGACTTCAGGCTCGCCTCGTACAGCCCGTCCACGGCCTTGATGGCGGCGGCGTCGCTGAGCTCGGCCGGCGGATCGTTGTTCGGATAGCCGCGGTAGAACGCGCCGTTCCACACCACGGTGGACTTGTCGCCCTCGCCGGTCACGGTGATGTTGGACGAGTAGTTGGTCACCGGCAGGACCTTCACGTCCACCTCGGTGATGCGGTAGGCGAGCGACTTCTTCTCGGCGTCGTACTTGGTGATGGTCTCCTTCACCGTCGCGCCGTCCTTCAGGGTCAGCGTGCGGGTGGCGTCCTTGTCGTTGCCGCCCTGCCCTTCGGTCTTCTCCACCACCGGAATCCAGCTGGCGTCCTGGAAGTTGCCGACGATGGTCCACACCTTGTCCGGCGCGGCGTTGATCTCGATGGTCCGGCTGGTCTTCTGCCGGGTCGGTCCGTGGGCTTCCGCCGCCCCCGCGAAAGCGAACACGAGCGCCGCCGAGGCGGCGAGAATCTGGAGCTTCATCGGTTGTTTCCTTCCATCACGGTCGTCGGCGCCGCGGGGGCTGCGGCGGGCGCCGTTCGGCCTTAAGCGGCCGCGACCGGCATACAACCAAAGCTGAAGTTCTGGATAAAGCCCCCAGGCACTTGTTCCTTCGCCGAACCGGTCAAAATCGGCATCCGACGCCCAGCATCGCGCCCTTCTCGTCGAGGGAATCGCGCCCGGCCACGCTGACGAAGCCCGCCGCGTGCACGAACAGCCACGAGCGCAGATCATAGACCGCGCCGGTCTGGATCTTGTGGGTCCGCTGCTTCAGCGGGTACGGCCCGCTCCAGCGGCCGAGGCCGATGGCGCTGAAGCTCTGCGTCAGCCACAGCCAGCGGGAGCCGCGCTTGCGCCAGCCGAGCGTGGCGTCGAGCCGCGCCTCGTCGGCGGGGTCGCCGAAGCGCGCGCGGTAGCCCGCCGCCACGTCCACGAAGCCATCGCCGCCGAAGGCGGAGAAGCTTCGCGCCACCAGCACGCGGGCGTCGAGCTGGTCGTCCTGCTCGCCGACAGCGGCGAAGCCGTCGCCGCGCTTTGCGCCTCCGAGCGCGCCGGAGCCCTGCGCGGAGACGACCCAGCGCCCGTCCGTCCAGAGCCGCGCCCGAAGGCCGATCTCCGTGCGGCCGAAGCCCTGACGCCGGGACGTTTCGTACTCGTCCGCGGACGAGATGCGCTGCAGCGCGCCTGCGCCGACCAGCGTGAACGCGTCGGTGAGGCCATACTCCACATAGAGCTGGAGCTCGCGCTTGGAGAAGCGGCCGCGGGGCTTCAGCCGGCCGCGGCGGTCGTAATAGGCCGCGCCTTCGCTGGCGTAGCCGGACAGGATCGCCTGCCCCTGCCCCGCGGGCTGAGTGTAAGCGCCCGCCTCCACCTCCGCGCCGCACAGCGCGAGCGCCGACGCCATTCCCCCAACGACCGCCCGCACCACTCTCACGCGCCCCGCGCCCGTCGTCCCCGCACATCAGGACGAGCAGCGTTGAGCGTGACTCAACCGCGGGGCGTCGGCAATCCGGTGATTCGCTTAGTCGGCCGCCAGCGCCGCGACGCGGTCGGCGAAACCGGCCGGCCAGACGCGGGCTTCCGTCGCGGACAGGATCTCCATCTCCAGCGCGCGGGCCTGCGCGCCGAGCGCCGGCAGGCCGACGGTTCCGGCGGAGCCGGCGAGACTGTGGAGATCGATGCGGAGCGCGTCCGCCGCCGCCGCGTCGCCCGAGACCGCCGCCCGCGCCAGGGCGGCGTTTCGCGCCACGCGCTCGGGAAGCTCCGCCAGCAGGCGGCGGCGCACGTCGGCCACCACCGCCTCGATCCGCGCCCGCGCGTCGTCCGCCGTCGAGGGCATGGCGGTCAGTAATCCCACTCCACCGCGACGCCCGCCGCGCTGTTGCCGGCGGCGCCGGTTTCGCCCTGCACCTTGATGTTCTTGGTGACGTCGATATCCACCGTCACCTTGCTCGATTCCGGCGTCGTGCCCTGCTTCACCCCGAGATAGATGTTGTCGGAGATGTAGCGCCCGACGCCGACCGACGGCCCGCTGCCCTGCCCGTCGCCCGCGGTCACGTCCAGCACGTCCACGCCGAGGCTCTTGCGCACGCTCTCGAGCGCCCCGCCGCCGCCGGACGTATACTGGGCGATGCCTTGCGCGAGCTGCAGCGCCTCGCTGGCGCTGAGCTCGCCGGCCGCCTTGTTGAACAGCAGGCGCGCCAGCACCTCGTCGGTGGGCAGCGCCGGCTGGGAGGTGAAGGTGATCTGCGGCCGGGAGGCCGTGCCCGTCACCACAACCTGCGCCGTCACGTCCTTGGCCTGCGTCTCCGCGAGGAAGTCGATGGTCGGGTCGAGATCGCCCGCGAACGACAGCGAGCCGCGGGTGAAGGTCAGCCGCTGGCCGATCACCACGATCTGGCCGCGCCCGGAGCGCAGCTCGAACGCGCCCACCGGCTGCGGGTTGGCCGAGGTGCCGCTGAGCTTGATCTGGCCGCCCGCCTCCGCCGTCATGCCCATGCCGCGGATGAAGATGCGGTTGTTGGCCTGCACGTCGATGTCGAGCGTGGCGACGAAGCCGTCCTCCGCCTTGGATCCGGCGCGCTTGCCGGCGTTGGCGGCGTTGAGCTGGCGCTGGATGCGGGCCGGCGCGTTCTTGTGGCGCACCCCGTCGAGCGGGGTGTACTGGGCCGGCAGCCGGTCCGGGATCTGCACCTCGACCGAGCGGGCGTTGATCGTGCCCGACACCACCGGCCGGCGGGCCAGCGGCCCGCGCAGGCTGAGATCGCTGTCCACCACGGCGGTGACGATGTCGGTGCCCACCACTTCCGCGTTCTGGGTGCGGATCTGGATCTCGCCGGGGAAGCCCGCCGCGGGATTGACCGCCACCCGGCCGGAGCCGGTGATCGAGCCGCCGTTGCGGGTGGTGGCCCGCAGAGTGCGGATTTCGATGTTCGGCCCGTTCGCCACCACCAGCGCCTGAATGGCGCGCAGCTGCACGCCCGAGGCCCGGTTGGAGTAGGAGGCGTTGTCGAGCCGCGCCGAGCCGTTCACCACCGGGCTCGATGTCGCGCCCGAAACCTTCACGTCGAAGGTCGCGGCGCCGTCGATCCGGTCGCCGGACACCGACAGCGTGTCGTTGAGGAAGGCGAGCGGCGCGCGGCCGTTGACGGCGAGATCGAGATTGCCCTGCCCGAGCGGCGCGGAGCCGGCCGCCGTCACCCTGAGGCCCCCGGCGCCGGTGACCGTGGTGTTGGTGGTCACGCGCTGGCCCTGAAGCTCGCCGCGACTGTCGATCTGGGCCTGCGGCACGCCGGCGCTGCGGGTCTGCATGGTCGAGAGGTTCGACACCTTCAGCGAATAGGTGCCCCGCGGCGCGGAGACCGGGCCGGTGACGCGGGCGTCGCCCTGCAGCACGCCCTGCGCGCCGAGCCCCGGCGAGAAGCCGTTGGCGAGCGCCAGCGGAACGCTGCGCAGCTCCACTGTCATGTCGAGATCGCCCTGGCCGAGCGGCGCGGAGCCCACCGCGCTGACGCGCATGCCGCCCGCGCCCGTGAGCAGGGTGGTGGTGGTGACGCGCTGGCCCTCGAGCTTGCCCTTGGTGGTCACCTGCAGCGGCGGCACGCCCTTGGCCTGCGCGGCGGTGAGGTTGGTGATCTTGAAGTCGTAGCCGCCGGTCGGCGCGCTCACCGGACCCGTCACCTTGGCGCCGCCCTGCAGCACGCCGCCGAGGCCGAGCGACGGCTGGAAGGCGTTGGCGATGGCGAGCGGCAGCGCGGCGACCGCCACATCCATGTCGAGATCGCCCGCGCCCACCGGCGCCGAGCCCTTGATGGTGGCGCGCACGCCCCCGCCGCCGGAGATCACGGTGTCGGTGGTGACGCGGTTGTCCGCGAAGCCGCCGCGGCTGTCGATGGCGACGCCCGGCACGCCCCGCGCCTGCGACGAGGTGAAATCGACGACCTTGGCCGTGTAGGTGGCGCGCGGCGCGGAGACCGGACCTTCGACCCGCGCGTCAGCGTTCAGCTTGCCCGCGAGGCCGAGCCCGGAGACGAAGCCGTTGGCGAGCGAGAGCGGCACGTCGCGGGCCGCGACGGTGAGGTCGAGGTCGCCCTGCCCGAGCGGCGCGGAGCCGAGCGCGGTCAGGCGAAGCCCCGAGCCGGTGACCGCCATGTCGGTGGTGACGCGGCGGTCGGCGAGCTGGCCCTTGGCGGTAACGGCGAAAGGCCCGGCGCCCTTCGCCTGCGCGGCGGTGAGGCCCGCGACCTTGAAGTCGTAGGCGCCGACGGGCGCCGTCACAGGGCCGGTGACCTTGGCCGTGCCGGACAGCGCGCCGCCGAGGCCGAGCGTGGGCGCGAAGGCGTTGGCCAGCGCCAGCGGAAGCTGCGCGATCGCCACATCCAGATTGACGTCGCCGGCGCCGAGCGGCGCGAGTCCCTTGATGGAGGCCTGCACCCCGCCGCCGCCGGTGATCTCGGTGTCAGTGGTGACCCGGAGGCCCTCCAGCCGGCCCTTGGTGGCGATGGTGACGGCGGGGACGTCCTTCGCCACGGAGGAGGTGAAGTTGTCGATCCGGGCCTGATAGGTCCCGCGCGGCGCGGCGATGGGGCCGCCAATGCGGGCGTCGCCGTTCAGCAGCCCCGCGAGACCAAGGCCCGGCGAGAAGCCGTTGGCGAGCGACAGCGGCGCCTCACGGATCTGCACCGTCATGTCCAGATCGCCCTCGCCCACCGGCGCGGAGCCCACGGCCGAGACGCGCAGACGCTCTGCGCCCGTGATCACGGTCTCGGTGGTGACGCGCTGGTTCTCGAACCGGCCGGTGGAGGTCACCTGCAGCGGCGGCATGCCGCTGGCCCGGGTCTGCGCCGCCGACAGGTCTTTGCCGCGCACGTCGAACACCGCGACCGGCGAGGCCGCCTCGCCCGTGACCTTGGCGTTGGCGGTCAGTTCGCCCGCAAGGCCAAGCTCGGAGGCGAAGGCGTTGGCGAGCGCCAGCGGCAGCTCCCGAAGCTTGAGGTCGAGATCGAGCTTCGGGCCGGCGGTTCCCGCCACCTCCAGCGCGCCGCCCCTGCCGGTCTTCAGCGCGAAGCTGTCGAACAGCACGGTCTGCTCCACCACTCGCACCCGCGCGGGCCGCGCCAGCGCCGCCGTCTGGCCGCCGCCCTTGAGGTCGAGCTTCGACAGCTCGATCACGGTGGCGGCGGGCGCGTAGAGCACCCGGGCGGCGGTGGAAAGCGCCGAGCCGAAGCCCGCCACGTCCGCGGTCACGTCCATGCGGTCGGGCTGGCCGACCGCCTTCAGCGACAGCGTGTCCACGAGCTGGCCGCCGGCGGCCAATCCCTTCGCCTGCACAACGCCGTCGAGGGAGATCTTGCCAAGCGGGTCGAACACCGTGGCCGCCACGTCGAAGGTCTTGACCCGCGCGCCCGGCGCGATGATGTCGGCGCCGTCGGCCTTGATGACCGCGCGCTGGGCGCCGTTCTCGACGCTCAGGACCACGTCGCTCTTGAAGCCGCCGGCGAGTTCGGTCAGCGCCAGCGCGCCCACCTCCGACAGGTCCGGCGCGCCGATGGCGAGACGTCCGGTGGCGAGGCCCGCCGGCGTCACCGCCACGTCGCCCTTCACCGTGGTCGAGGCGATGGCGAGATCGAGCCCCTCCACCCGGCGCACGCCGTCCGCTTGCGTGACGAGGCGGCCCGAGCCCGTCACCGGCTTGCCGTCGAGCGAGCCGCCGAGACGCACCACGCCGCCGACCGCTCCGGTGACGTCGGTGGCGTCCACCTCCACCTTCAGGTCCTTCAGCGGGCGCTGCATGGCGGCGCCCTCCGGCACGGTCAGCGCCGCCTTGACGGCGAGCGCGTCGAGCTTGCCGGTGATGGCGGCGTTCAGCAGCGCGCGGCCGAAGGCGCGCTCGTCCACCTTGGCGAGGTCGGCGATCTCGCCGTCGATGCGCACGTCGGCGTTCTGGTCGGTGGCGGAGCCGTTCGCCGTCAGGCGCACATGCCGGCCGTTCAGCTTCAGCGCGTCGAAGGCGAAGGCGCCGTTCTCCGCCCGTCGCAGGCCGCCGTCGATCGCGACCTCGCCGCCGGTCAGCCCGTCCACCTGCGCGACGCCGGTCGCGAGATTCCTTGCGCCGCCCTTCAGCGCCACGTTCAGCCGCGACAGGTCGTACGCGAGGTCGAGGTCGGCCGCGAGATCGACGGCGCCGGCGAGCGTGCGGCCCGCGAGCGCGGAGAACATGGCGGTGTCCGGCGCGGACAGGGTGGCGCGGCCCTTGGCGGCCTCGGGCGACACCTCGCCCACATAGGACGCCTTGGCCTGGCCGAGCGCGAGATCGGCGCGCTTCACCGTGGCGGCGCCGTTGAGGTCGCTGTCCACGTCGGCGTCGAGCGACAGGTCGCGCCCAACGCCCGCCATCAGCGCGTCGTTGGCGAAGCGCACGCCGCCGGCGCGCAGGGCCGCGGTGGCGGCGACGCGGGAGCCCGGCTCGGTCAGCGGGCCGTTCGGCGTCAGGTTCAGGGTGAGGCGCGCGGTGTCGACGCCCGCCTGCGGCGCGTTGATCCCGGTCCCGTCCAGCTCGGCGATCACCACCGGCTGGGTGAACGGCCCCTTGGCCGTGCCCTTCAGCGCCAGCGCGCCCCAGCCGACGCCCGGCGGCAGCAGGGTCGCGAAGCGCGCGCCCTCGCCGGCCTTCAGGTCATAGGCCACGTCCAGCGTCCTGGCGTCGGGGTCCACCGCGCCGGTGAGCCCGAGCTTCAGCGCCGCGCCCGAGATCGTGACGCTGTTCAGACGGATGGCGCCCGTATCCGGCACGACCGCGTCCGCCACGATCCGCGTTCCGCCGGCGGCGAGCTCCGCATAGGCCGGCGGCAGCAGGCGCGCGACGTCGCCTTCCATGGTGAATTTCAGCGCCCGCTCGCTGCCGGCGCGGCCGAGATCGAACTGGCCGTCGATGCGGCCACGGTCGCCCGCGGTGATCACCGCCTGCGCCTTCAGCGCGTCGAGCGTGCCGCCGCCATCGATTCCGATGTCGATGGGCGGCAGGCCGGGGATCTGCGCCGCGCGGGCGATCAGGCCGCCCGCGGGCTCGCCGCCGCGCAGCGACAGCTTGATCCGGTCGGAGGCCGGCACATAGGCCGCGTCGCCCTTGAACTGGCCCGCCACGCCGTCGGTGCGCTTCACGTCGAACTGCAGCGCGAGCCCCTGCGACGGCTCCCGCAGCGTCAGCGAGGCGAGCGCGGTGAGCTTGGCCGGCACGCCGATCAGCGGCTCCGCCAGATCGAGCTCCTGCAGCGAGAACCGGCGGAGGTCGATCTCGATCGGCAGTTCGGGGATCAGCGGCGCGTCGGGGTCCGACACGGGCTCGGGCTCAGTGGAAGGAGCGACGATCGGCGCGCGGGCGACCGACACCCGGCCGACCTCCACCGCGTCGATCTCCAGCCGGCGGCTGATCAGCGCCAGCGGCGACCAGGCGAGACGCGCGCTGTCGATCGCGAGCCATTGCCCGTCGCGGTCGGCGAGGCGGACGTCCTTCAGCGTCAGGTCGGACGGGAACGAGCCCTCGATGGCCCCCACCGCCACCTTCTGGTCCTCGGACGAGCCATAGGTGGTGATGAGCTTCGCGATGGTGGCGAGGCCGGCGTCGGTCTTCGCGAACAGGAACAGGCCGCCCAGCGCCAGCACCGGCAGCAGCGCCAGGACCAGAAGGACGAGAAGAGCCCGCTTCACAATGGCCATGGACGCCCGTTCCCTGCTCCGCCGCCGCCGATGCGGCGCACGCCCACCCTATACGACGTTCCGCCGCCGCGCACGCCGAAGACCCACCGGGATACCTCGGACCTGCGCGTGACGCCGCTCAGAACGCCTGCCCGACGCTGACGTAGAAGGCCACCGTCGGGTCGTTCTTGTCCTTGCCGACGACCGGCGTGGCGACGTCGAATCGAATCGGCCCGATCGCGGTGTAGTAGCGCAGACCGACGCCCGCGCCGATGCGGATGTCCTCGCCGAAATCGGGGTAGGCCTTGTCGAAGGCCGCGCCGGCGTCGACGAAGGGCACGATGCCGATGGTGTCGGTCACCTTGATGCGCATCTCGGCGGAAGCCTCCAGCAGGCTGCGGCCGCCGATGGGCTGGTCGTCGTCGCAGCGCAGGGCGTTCTTCGGCCGCGGCGCGTTGGAATCGCATTTCGGGCTGGCGTTCTGATAGGCGAAGCCGCGGATGGAGCCGCCGCCGCCGGCGAAGAAGCGCCGGTTGGCGGGCACTTCGTCGGTCGCGGTCGGCCCCACGATCGCGCCCGCGGCGAGCCGCCCGGCGAGCACGTAACGGCCGGCGTCGTCGAAGCCCCAATAGGTCGAGACCTGGCCCTTGAAGATGTTGATCGAGGACGCGCCCTTGCCGGAATTGAAATAGGGCGCGGCGATCAGCGTGGCGCGCAGGCCCTCGGTCGGGTCCAGCTTGCTGTTGGTGTTGTCGAAGGTGGCGCTCAGCGGCGCGCCCACCAGCACGAACTCCCGCTCCCCGAAGGTGTCGCGGATGCTGGAGCCCTCGACCTCGAGCCCGACCTGCGCCGACAGCTGGCTGGAGATGCGCCGCCGCACGGCGACCGCCGCCCGCGCGCCGTCGCGCCAGTAGGCGTCCGGACGCTCGCGCATGGCCTCCACGTCGATCAGCAGGTCGTCGAAGCCGGTCCAGATGCCCGGCTTCTCGAACGAGGTCTTGAGGCTGTACTCGTAGTTCTCAGGATCGTTGCTGATCAGCCGCGACGACGTCGCCTCGATCCGGAACTTCTCCGCGCCGCCGAACAGGTTGCGGTGGCCCCAATAGGCGTTGAGGCTCGCGCCCTCGGTGGTGCCGTACTTGGCGGCGGCGCCCACGTAGCGGAACTTCTTCTCCTCGACGTCGATGTAGACCGGCACCCGCCCCTGCGCGTCCGGGCCGTCGCCCTCCTTCACGCGGATGGAAGAGAACACGTCGAGCTTGGCCAGCTCGTCGCGCAGCTCGATCATCTTCTTCGGGTCGTAGCGGTCGCCCGGATCGAACGGCACGCGGCCGCGCACCACCGTGGGATCGACCTCACGCGTGCCGCGCACCACCACCTCGCCGAAGGGCGCGCGCAGGCCGGAGGCCACGTTGATGGTGACGTCGAGCTGCTTGCGGGCATGATCCGCCACCGCCTCGCGGTTGGCGATCCGCGCGAAGGGGAAGCCCTCGCCCCGCAGGCGGTCGACGATTTTGGCCTCGGCCGCGAACACCACGCCGGAGGGCGCCGGCTCGCCGGTCTTGAGCCCGACCTCTTCGGGGCGGATCGCGGACGGGCGGTGCGGGCCGCGATCCGCCGCCAGAATCTGCACGCGGCCGACGGTGAACACCGGCCCCGGCTGGATGCGGATGACCATGGGCACCGGCCGCGCCGCGCGCTGCACCACGTCCGGCGCCGACGGCGAGCCGACCGACACGCCGGCCGCGGTGACGTCCACCGCCGCGCCGTAGCGGCCGGTCGCCATCATGGCTGCGGTGATGCGTTCGATGTCGAGCTTGGCGCGGCCCACGAGGCCGGGGGGACCGGGCGGCGGGTCCTTCTCCAGCGACTTCAGGCTCGAGGTCTCGGTGGCGATCTTCTCGACGCCCGAATCTCCGCCGTCCACCTCGACGCGGGTGACGTAGGACACGCCGGGCACCACGGCGGCGGCCGCGGCCTTGGCGGGGCTGTCGGGGGCCGGCCCCTGCGCGGAGGCCTGAATGGAGCCAAGCGTCAGGCAGGCTGCTCCTGCCAGCAGCGCGCCGCGCATGCCGGTATGGGGGCTTCGTCTACGCAACGCTCGAACTCCACACCATCCGCCGCATCTCTCCCCAGATACCCCTCATATCCGGTTAACGAGAGGCGACGCCACCTGTCTGACCCGGATTGTAGAGCGTCACAAGCGTTCTTCGAGGATACGACGGCACGCGTCGAGCTCGAGCAGCGCGGCGCGCAGACGCCTGGTCTGCTCCGGCGACAGGGTCGGTCCTGCGATCGGAGCGGCGGGCGCCGGCTCGTCCGGCGGCGCGAACTCCGAGGTCCGCCCCTCATGAGGCGCCGCCGCGTGGGACAGGGTCTCGTGGGGCGGAGCCGGACGGCCCGGCGAGGGAATCGGCGCCTGCGGCCCGCGCCGCTGGGGCGCCCACATTTCGGGGCCGCCGACCGGACCCGACAGATCGCGACGGTCCGGAGGCGGCGCGAACGGCGTCCGCTCGGCGACGGTCGGCGCGTTGTCCGATGGCGCGTCGGCCTGCGGGGCGAACCGCGGCTCGTGCCGTCCGGCCGGGTCGAACGCCTGCGGATCGGGATCCCGCTGCTCCACGTCCTGCGGGCGCGGCTCCTGCGGCTCCAGATCCTGCGGGTCGGGCGCGGGCGCGCCGCCGTCGGCGTAGCCCGCCACCCGGCGCTGGCCCTGCTCCCGAAGGATGCGCTGGACGCCGCGGATGGTGTAGCCCTCGCCGTAGAGCAGATGCTTGACGCCCCGCAGCAGATCGACGTCGTTCGGCCGGTAGTAGCGCCGGTTTCCGCCGCGCTTGATCGGCTTGATCTGCGGAAACCGCGTCTCCCAGAAACGCAGCACGTGCTGCGGCACGCCGAGATCGTCCGCGACCTCGCTGATCGTGCGGAAGGCGTCCGGCCCCTTTTCCGCGCCCGGCCGGCCGTCGTCCGTCACGCCGCGCCGTTCTTGCGCCGCGTGGGCTCGGCCTCTTCAGCCTCGACATCAAGGCCGTTGATCCGGGCCTTGAGAATGTTGGACGGCTTGAACACCATCACCCGCCGCGGGGGGATCGGAACCTCCTGCCCGCTCTTCGGGTTGCGGCCCACGCGCAACCCCTTCTCGCGCACCACGAACGAGCCGAAGGAGGACAGCTTCACGGTCTCGCCCTTCTCCAGGCAATCCGCGATCTCGCTCAACACCATCTCCACGAGCGCAGCGGATTCCGTGCGCGAAAGACCTACTTTCTGGTAGACCGCCTCGCACAGGTCCGCGCGCGTCACCGTGCGCCCAGTCATTTCAGCTCCCCACGAACGTCTCGACCGCCTCTGCGACGACGCGCCGACTATCAGCCCCACGATCGAGTGCGCGAGAGGCTAAGTGTCTGACAAGCGTCGGTCAACGCCGCCGGGCCGAGGCAAAAGGCGAATTGGTCTTTAGCTCACCACCGTAGCAGCGCGGCGCCCCATGTGAAACCGCCGCCCATGGCCTCCAGCAGCACCAGATCGCCGTCCTTGATGCGACCGTCATGGCGGGCGGTGGCGAGCGCCAGCGGAATCGACGCCGCGGAGGTGTTGCCGTGCACATCCACGGTCAACACCACTTTTTCCGGCGCGATGCCGAGCTTCGACGCGCTGGCGTCGATGATGCGGCGGTTGGCCTGGTGAGGCACGAACCAGTCGATGCTCTCCGCGCTCTCGCCGGTGGCGGCGAAGGCGGCTTCGATCACGTCGGTGATCATGCCGACCGCGTGGCGGAACACCTCGCGGCCCTCCATGCGCAGATGGCCGACCGTGCCGGTGGAGGACGGTCCGCCGTCCACGAACAGCTTGCCGCGGTGGCGGCCGTCCGAGCGCAGATGCGAGGTGATGAGGCCACGGTCCGAGGCGAGGCCCGGCTGCTCCTGCGCCTCCAGCACCACCGCGCCCGCGCCGTCGCCGAACAGCACGCAGGTGGTGCGGTCGGTCCAGTCGAGGATGCGCGAGAAGGTCTCGGCGCCGATCACCAGCGCGCGCTTGTGCTGGCCGGACACCAGGAACTTGTCGGCGATGGTCAGCGCGTAGAGGAAGCCCGAGCACACCGCCTGCACGTCGAAGGCGAAGCCGTGGGTGATCCCGAGCGCCGCCTGCACCGTGGTGGCGGTGGCAGGGAAGGTGTAGTCGGGCGTCGCGGTGGCGAGCACGATCAGGTCGATGTCGGAGGCGTCGATCCCGGCGTCGGCCAGCGCCGCGCGGGCGGCCGCCACGGCGAGGTCGGAGGTCATCTCGCCCGGCGCCGCCACATGGCGCTCGCGGATGCCGGTGCGCTGGACGATCCACTCGTCGGAGGTGTCGACCGTCTTCGCCAGTTCGGCGTTGGTGAGGGCCTCGGCAGGCAGGTAGGAGCCGCAGCCCAAGACGACGGAGCGGAGCGCGCTCACGGCGTGGCCCCCGCGAGCCGCTGCATCTCGGCGCCGGCGGCGTCCGCCACGAATGGCCCGTCGGCCTCGTGCGCCATGCCCTGCCGGATCTTCGAAATGAGGTCGTAGCGGGCCATCTCGTAGCCGACCTCGACGGCGGAGGCGAAGCCTTCCGCGTCGGCGCCGCCGTGGCTCTTGATCACGACGCCCTCGAGTCCGAGGAACACGCCGCCGTTCACCTTCCTGGGATCCATCTTGTCCTTCAGCGTGTCGAAAGCCGAGCGCGCAAGCAGGTAGCCGAGCTTCGACAGCCAGGTGCGCCCCATGGCGGAGCGCAGGTAGGAGGCGAGCTGGCGCGCGGTGCCTTCCGCGGTCTTGAGCGCGATGTTGCCGGCGAAGCCCTCGGTCACCACCACGTCCACGGTGCCCTTGCCGAGGTCGTCGCCCTCGACGAAGCCCCGGAAGTCGATGGAGGGGAACGGGTCCTCGCGCAGCAGGCGGGCCGCCTCTTTCACCTGCTCGACGCCCTTGATCTCCTCCACGCCCACGTTCAGCAGGCCGACGGTCGGGCGTTCGATGTCGAACAGGATGCGGGCCATGGCGGAGCCCATGACGGCGAAGTCGACGAGCTGGCGGGCGTCCGCGCCGATGGTGGCGCCCACGTCCAGCACGATGCTCTCGCCGCGCAGGGTCGGCCACATGGCGGCGATGGCGGGTCGCTCCACGTCCGCCATCATGCGCAGGCAGAAGCGGGACATGGCCATGAGCGCGCCGGTGTTGCCGGCGGAGACGGCGGCGTGGGCGGAGCCGTCCTTCACCGCCTCCAGCGCCAGCCACATGGACGACTTGTAGCGTCCTTTGCGCAGGGCCACGCTCGGCTTGTCGTCCATGCGCACGGCGACGTCGGTGTGCCGGATCTCCGACACCGCCTTCAGCGCGGGGTGCGCGTCGAGCTGCGGCGCGACGAGGCTCTCGTCGCCGACGAACACGAAGCTGAGGTCGGGGCGACGCTTGAGCGCGATCGCGGCGCCGGCCGCCACGACGGCGGGGCCATGATCGCCCCCCATGGCGTCAAGCGCGATGCGGACATTGTCTGTCATGGAGCGTGCGACCGGCGATCCTTGGGTTGCGCCCGGGCGTGAACGGCCCGGCTCAGGCGGCGGGACCATAGCGTCTGTCGGGACGGTGGCAACCCTTGGCGCCCGTGGCTCAGGCGGATGAATCGTCGCTGTCGGCCGCTTTCAGCCGCGACAGGGCCGCGAACGGCGAGCCGCCCTCCCTATCGCCCGCGTCCGCCGGCAGCGCCGCGCCGGGCTTGCGGGGATAGGGATCGAGCCCGAGCGTCAGGAACTCGCTGACCACCGCGCCGAGGTCGATCACGCCGTTGACGTAAGGGTCGGGCAGATCGTTCTCGGGCAGCTCGATCTCCTCGCCGGGCTGGCCCTGCGGCAGGGCCTCGGCGGGGACGAAGCGCACGGATATGGTTTCGTCCACCTCGGTCGGGAACGGCTCCAGCGAGACGACGCAGATGCGGACCACCTCGGCGGAGATGCGCCCCGTCACCTCGATTCCCGCGACGCCGAAGGGGCGCGCGTGCAGGCGCGCCTCCAGACGCTCGATCTCAGGCGCGTCGTTGAGGGCTGCGAGCGCAGCCCGCTCCACCGCGTCGGCGACGATGTCCACGTCCACGCCCTCGGGCGGCACGGTGGCGACCACAAGCGGGCGGGAGAACGGCGAATCGGTTTCGGTCACGCGAATTCTCCTTCCGGAGGCGTTTGGGACGGCGCGGGCGGGAACGCGGGACCGTCCGCCGCCAGCTCCGCGCCGGATTGTTGATCGAGCGCCGCGGCGGCGGCGATCACATAAGACGCAAGCGCGTCCTGCGCGTCGTCCAGAAGCTCGTGCGAGACGCCATAGACGCGCCGGCCGACGAGGGAGGCGAGCGCCGCGTGGTCGGGCGCGGGGCTGAGCGCCGCGTCGAGCCCCTGCGCGCTGGCGTAAAATCCGCCGATCAGCGCCTTCACCCGCTTCGGCACCGAAGGGTCGCCGACGCCGATTTCCCGAAGAGAATCCTCAAGGTCCTCGACCATGACGTCGAGCACGCCCTGGGCGATCTGCGGCCCGCCGTCGACCGCGCGCAGCCGCCGCATCACCAGCGCGGCGTGCAGCGCGATCAGCTCGAAGCGGGCGACCGGCGTGTCCGGAACCCCGAGTTCGCGGTAGAATTCCGGCCGCCGGGCGGCCGCCACCACGCCGGCGTAGAGCGCGCGGGCGGGGCTATCGTCCGGCTTTCGGCGAAACAGCGCGAAGATCATGGCCCTCACCCGACGCGAACGGAGGTCGCGGATCGCGTCCGCCTGTTGAACTGGGCTCTTTCGCGAGGTACGCCAAGTGCGGCGAGGGCGCAAGCTTGGGACGTTGCGCGCCTTCGCGGGGGCCGGCCCCAACCGACGCCCTCTGACGTGTTGCGTTTCGGGGAGGAGCCACACCCATGACCACGCCGTACCGGACCCGCTCGCCGATCGGCCGCGCCGCGGCCGTCGCGATCGCCGCCGCAGCGCTCGCCGGCGCGCTGTCGGCCTGCGCCGAAACCCAGCAGAAGGGTTATGTCCTGTCCGAGAGCGCGCTGGCGCAGGTCCCGGTCGGGTCGAGCCAGGACCAGGTGCTGGTGGTGCTCGGCACCCCCTCCACCACCGCGACCCTGAAGGGCGAGGTCTACTATTACATCTCGCAGACCACGAACCGCCCCGTGGCCTTCATGAACCCCAAGATCACCGATCAGCGCGTGCTCGCGGTCTATTTCAGCAAGGACCGCCGGGTGGAGCGCATCGCCAATTACGGCCTGAAGGACGGACGGGTCTTCGACTTCATCGGCGAAGTGACCCCGACGGCCGGCCAGGAGACCACCTTCCTGGAGCAGGCCTTCAAGGGCATCCTCTCCTCGGAATGAGACGGACGGCGCGCAGCCTCGCGCGCCTTCCACCCTCCCCTCCACGCCTCGTTCGGAGCTGCCGCCATGCGCCTGCGGGCCGCGCTTTTCGCTCTCGCCGTGCTCGGCCTGTCGCCGGAGACGGCCGCCGCCGCGCCCGGCGATTCGCAGTTCGTGGGCATCGAGAACCACGATCCGCGGGCGTTTCAGCGGGCGCTGCGCGCCGGTTCCGATTTCGTGAAGAGCGGGCGCGGCCGGCGCTTCAGCGTGATCCTGGCCGGGCGGGGCGTGATCCTCGTCATCCCCGGCTCGTCCTACGTCCAGCGCGACCTGCCGAAGCTCCGGGTGCCGGGCCTCAAGATCATCGCCTGCCGGGAGACGGTGGAGGCGCTGTCCCGCGCCAACAAGCGCCGCGTGCCCGTGGTCGCGGGCGTGACGGTCGAGCGCTGCGACGGGCTGCGCTCCCGGCTCACCACCACCGGCTGGCAGGAAGCGCCGGGGATCTGACGGCGCCGGACGTCCGGACGCCGCTTTCCATCGCGTTCGAGCGGCGCCCTGCGCCGCCCGCCTCATCCCTGAACGCTCACGCGCCCCAGCGCGTCACCACCTCGGCGAGGTCCGGGCGCGGCCGATCGGGCAGCGTCTGGGTCGGCGTGCCGATGTGGATGAAGCCCGCCACCTTCTCCTGCGGCCCGACGCCCAGAATCGCCAGCGCCTCCGGGGCGTAGGCCGCCCAGCCGGTCAGCCATTGCGCGCCGAAGCCGAGCGCGTTGGCGGCGACGACCAGATTGAGGCACACGGCGCCCGCGGACAGCACCTGCTCCCATTCCGGAATCTTCACATGCGGGGCCGCGCGGCTGACGACGCCGATCACCAGCGCCGACTGGGAGAACATGGCGGCCTGCTGCGCCAGACGTCCGGGCGAGACCTCCGGATCCGACGCCTTTAGCGCCTCCGCGAGACGGGCGTCGAGCCGCGCGCGGGCCTCGCCCTCGATCACCACGAACCGCCAGGGCGCGAGCTTGCCATGATCCGGCACCCGGGCGCCGATGGTGAGGATGCGCTCCAGCTGCTCCGGCGAGGGGCCGGGCTCGGCGCAGGCCACCGCCGGCGTCGAACGCCGCGCCGCCAGCAGCGCGATGGTGGGGGTGTCGGCGTCGGCGCTCATTCAGCGGCTCCTCGATCGGTCGGCCTCGTCGCGAAGTCCGGGGCCATCGCACGCCCCGGAGCGGCGCGCAACGCCGCCGCGCACTTGCCAACGGCGCGCCGGGGTGGCATCGCAGCCGGATGGGCCGTTC